>JANNUM010000233.1:0-7458 GCA_031395235.1 Chloroflexota bacterium | reverse complement strand
TTCGCGTAGATCTCGGCGTCCGTTGCGGTCGATGCGAGCACCGACACCTCGCAGAGGTCGCTCCGCGCCGGTAGTCCGGTGCGCGGATCAATTAGGTGATGGCCACCCGTCCACGCTCGCTTCGTCGTGCCGCTCGTTGCCGCGCCAAGATCCTTGAGCAGCAGCGTCTTGTTGCCGAACCCGACCGGCCAGCCCTCGCCGCTCGTTCCGCCGCCGCGGGCGAAGAGATCACCGCAGAGGTTGACCAGCGTGTTATCGCCGATGCGCTGCGCGAGACGGTCTGCCATCCAGCCTTTCGCGATACCAGCAAGGTCGATGGCCGAGCCCGTGGCGAGCCGCGCCTCACCCGCGCGCAGTTCGAGCACGTCCGGCAGCGGCGAGACGCGCGGCGGTGCCGTGCGCGCGGTCGGGCCGTCCGCAAAGTCGCGCGTGTAGCCGGCGGCCAGGAGCGCGGGCAGCACGGCGACGTTGACGAGTCCGTCGCTCACGTCGAACGCGCGCAGCGACTCGCGCAGCAGCGCCTCGAGTTCCGCGCTCACCGCGATCCACGTGCCGGCGGACGCGTTGAGGCGCGACAGCTCGCTGCTCGCCTGGAACCGCGTGAGCCGAGCGTGCATCCGCAGGGTCCACGCCTGACCCTGCATGAGCGCGGCGGCGCCCACATCGATGCCGTACAGCTCGCATTCGCCGCCGAGCGCAGTGAAGGTGAGGCTCTCGGTCACCGCCGCAGCCACGGTGCGCGGGTCGAGCCCCTCACGATGCGCTCGTGCCGGTCAGCGTGAGGACGCGCGTGGCAAGAAGTGCGGCCTCGTTCGTGTCGTGCGTCACGAACACGATGGTGCGCTGCTCGCGGTGCCAGATCTCGCGGAGCTCGTCGCGAAGGTGGGCGCGCGTCAGGCCGTCGAGCGCGCTGAACGGCTCGTCCATGTAGATGACCTCCGGCTCGACGACGAGCGCCCGCGCGAGGGCGACGCGCTGACGCTCGCCGCCGGAGAGAACGGACGGGAAACGCCGCGCATGATCGGTCAGCCCGACCATCGCCAGGTAACGCGAGGCGCGCTCCGGGTCGCGCCGCCCGAAGCGAAGCTCCTGGGCGAGCTCGACGTTCCCGAGCGCGGTGCGCCAGGGCACGAGACGCGGAGACTGGAAGACGTACGCCCCGCGAGCCCAGGCTCGCTCGGGTGGTTCGCCGCCGATGCGAACCTCGCCGCTCGTCGGTCGCAAGAGGCCTCCGAGGACCCGCAGCAGCGTCGTCTTGCCGGAGCCGGACGGCCCGAGAACACAGACGAATTCGCCGGCCGCGACGTCGAAGGAGACGCCGTCGAGCACGGCGCGATCATCGAAGCGCACGACAAGGTCGCGAACGCCGATCAGCGCGGTCACCAGGCGGACCCGCAGCTAGGGGGCCCTGAAGAGCACATCCTCCACCCGCGGCACCTCCCTCACGTCGCCGAGCGACCGCGCTGCCTCCCACGTTGCCGCGATCTGGCGCGCGTCGTCAGGGGTCACCGGACCCGCGGCGAGGTCGTAGGTCGTGAAGAACCAGGAGAGGTAGGCCTCGTCGAGGCTCTTCTCCTTGGCCACTGCCTTTAAGACCTCCGACTGATTGGCGCGGAAGTAGTCACGCGACTCCTTGAGAAGGCGCTGCAGCTCGACGAGGGCTCTCGCACGCGACGTGGCGCGGTCTTTGTACGTGACCACGATGCTGTTCACGACCGGTTGGCCGGTCAGCGCCTGTACCTCCTTTGTGATGTCCGAGAGCACGCGCACGTCCGGCGAATCCTTGAGGCGGTACAGCCCGAGCTGCGTCAGCACCGCCGCATCGAGCTTGTTCTCCTTGAGAAGCTGCGGCACCGTCTCGGGCGGGACCTCGGCGAACTTCACGTCGCCGGTGCGCAGGTCGACGTTCAGCCCGTGTTTCTTCGCGAGCACGTAGCGCGTCTCCTGAACGAACGTGCCCCCGAGCGAGGCCACCGCGACGGTCTTGCCCTTGAGGTCCGCTGGCGTCGCGACCGAGCTGGACCGGCCGGTGACGAGCACCGTCCCGGTCCGGTTGATGAGTCCACTCGAGAGGATCAGGAATCCGGGCTCCGCTCCGGCGGTGCGGGGCACGGCTAGCGGTGTCGCCTCGACCACGTCGAACTGCTTCGTGTTCGCCGCGGGGATGATCTGGGCGACCGGAAGGAATGAGATCTGAAGGTCCAGGAACGGCGAGGCGACCTTCTTGTTCGTGATCGCCCATACGAGCGCGGCACGGCTCGGGTCGTCCGAGTACGCGAGCGTAAGCGTCTCGCGCGCCGCCGGCGCCGTCGCCGTGGATGTCGGCCGCCCGCTCGGGCCGCACGACGCGAGGATCAGGGTCGCGATGAACGCGAGCACCGCGGCACGCATGGGACCTCCGTCCTGCGGCTGGATGTTCATGAGACCGGGCGCGGCGCCACGTCGGTGCGGTGCCGCAGCAGGTAGCGCTCGAGCCGCGCGAACACCAGCCAGTCCAGCGCGAACACGAGCACGATGACCGTGAGGATGGCCGCGTACAGCAGCGCGGTGTCGAACACCGTCCGCGCGTAGCTCATGAGGTAGCCGAGGCCCGTCGTGACGCCGAAGATCTCGGCGAAGAGGCCGACCTTCCAGCCCACGCCGTACGAGACCCGTGCGCTCGACACGATCTCGGGCAGCAGCGCCGGCAGGACCAGAGACCGCAGTCGCCGTGTCCGGTTGCGTGTGAAGGAGCGCGCCATCTCGTAGAGCTCTTCGTCAAGGCGCAGCAATCCGCTCCAGACCGGGACCATGGTGAATGGGAGCAGGATCAGGGTCACGACGAGGACGACCGCGAGATCGTTCACGCCGAACCAGAAGACCGCGAGGATCGCCCAGCCCACCGTGGGGAAGGCGTTGAGAAAGGAAAGCAGGCGCCCGGCGATGAGGATGCGCAGGAGGCGCACGAATCGGGCCGCGATCATGAGGGCTGTCCCGAGCGTGACGGCGGCGACGACCGCGACGAGCACGCGCAACAGGGACGCGTAGGTGTGTTTCGCGAGCTGCGGATCGACGAGGAGCTGACCCGTGAGCGGGAGCACGCGCTCGGGGTCCGGCGCGATCGATTCGGGGAGACCCGAGCGCGACGCGATGAACCACGCGAGGATCGCAGCGACCACGGCCCCGTCGGCGACGAGCCGCTGGGCGCGGAGCGATGGACGTTCCTGCCCGATCGCCCAGGCGGGTGCGGTCATGGTGCGCTCTCCAGAAGTGCGCCGAGGGCCGCCTCGACGTCGCGGTCGGACGCTCCGGCAAGGCGCTCGGCGGCGAGACCGAGCATGAGGGCATCGACCGCGAGCGCCTTCGCCTCCGCGTCGGGGCCGCCGATCATCTGCGCGACCAGGGCGCGCCGCCGCGCGAATCGGTCCGCGAGCGGACGCTCGTAGCCCTCGCGCGAGGCGCTCGCGAGGACCTCGAAGAGCAGGCGCCACGAGCGCTTCTCTCCGAGGACCTTGCGGCGCAGGACGCCGAGGCCCAGCGCTCGTCGCTCCTCCGGGCCCGCGCTCGCGAGGTCGCGGCGCAGGCGCTCGAGGTGCTCGTCCAGCAAGCGCACGACGAGCTCGATGAAGAGGCGGTCGCGCGTGTCGAAGTAGTAGTGGAGCAGGCCCTGCGCGACGCGGGCCTCACGGGCGATGTCTTTCATCGACGTCGCGCGCAGCCCGGCGCGATCCGCGCAGCGCCGAGCCGCATCGAGGATGGCGGAGCGTCGGCCAGTGTCCTGACTGATCGACCAATCAAACAGTCGCCGCACCCGGCTGTCAAACCGGCCGTGGGCCGGGGGCCGGGGCGGGGCGGCTCAGCTCACATGCGTGTAGGTGATACGGGGAAGCTGCGTCGCGTGCACACCGGGCGCGAGCGTGATGCGCGGCGGAGGAGTCGCGCGAGCCGAGCGTGCGGGCGATGCCGTCGCGTTCGGGATCGGCGTCCCGAGCTCGAGCTGCGTCTCGGCCGGCGGCTGTAGCGGCGCGGCGTCGTCCTTCGGATGCGCAACGACGTAGCTCCCCGAGCCGACGAAGGCCGCGGCCGCGAACAGCACCGCGCCCGCGCGGAGCACCGTCGCGCGATCCATGTTCAGGCCCCCAGGATCGCGAGCCGCTCGAAGCTCTGGCTGAAGACTTCCTTCGCGTCGACCCCGAGGTGCCCTTCGAGGATCTCCTGATACACCGAGCGGAAGTCGACGCTCCAGGCGAGGTTGCCGCCGGTGTCGAGCTTGGCGAGGCTCGGCGCCGCGCCGTAGAGGCCGCCCTTGACGGTGTCGCCCATGAGGAACACCGGCGCCGACGTGCCGTGATCGGTGCCCGCGCTCGCGTTCTCCTTCGGACGGCGCCCGAACTCGGACCAGGTCGCGATGAGCACCCGGTCGGACATGCCGTGCGCCGCGACGTCGGTGTAGAAGGCCGAAACGGCCTGGTCGAAGTAGCCCATGAGGTCGTCGTGGCGCTGCTGCTGCGTGTAGTGCGTGTCTAATCCGCAGAGCGTCAGGTGCAGGATCTTCACGCCGGTCCCGGTCACGATGAGCTGCGCCGCAAGCTGGAGCGCGGCCGCCAGCTGGTTCTTCGAAGAGAACACGAGCTTTGCGTTGTCCGAGTACTGCGCCTTGGGCGTGTATGACGCGGCCGAGGTCTTCAGCTGCGCGACGGTGTCGCGCGCGGTCGTGACCGCGGTGTCGAACAGCGCGCCGTAGATGCCCGGCGTGCTCGTGTAGAGCGCGCCCATCGCCCTCTCCATCTCGACGCCACCGTTGAACTTGAAGCTCTGCTGGCTGTTCACCACGGTGAGCGTGGCCTCGAGATCCCGGAGCGCGCCCGGGATGCCGGTCGTGCCACACGCGCAGCCGACGAGCGGGTGGCCCGCGGAGTCGTAGTTCTCGGCGATCGTCTTGCCGAGCCAGCCGTCCTGCTGGCGGCGCTCGGGATCGGCCGTCTCCCACACTCGGATCGAGTCGAAGTGCGAGAACGAGGGCTTCGGATAGCCGACGCCCTGCACGATCGCCAGCTTGCCGTCGTCCCACATTCTCTTTGTACCCGCAAGGTTCTTGTTGAGACCGAAGTCGTTCGAGATCGGCAGCGCCTCGTCGGCCGACCTCGACAGCTGCGGCCGCATGTCGCGGTAGCGCTGGTCCGCCAGCGGGATCACGGTCTGGAGTCCGTCGTTGCCGCCGGCGAGCTGGATCATCACCAGGACCTTGTCGTTGACGATCTTTTCCTGTTTCGCGGCGTACATCGCGCGAGCGAAGACGTCGGGCACCGCGGCGTAGCCAGCCGCGAGGCCAGCGGCGCCGGCGCCGAACACGAGCCCGGCGCGGAGGAACTCGCGGCGTCCGATCTTATCGATGCTGGCGACCATCTCGGTGCTCCTTCTATTTCAGCTGGAACTCAGGCGAGGCCAGGAGGATCGACCAGCGACGCCGGTCGTCCATCGCCTCGTTGAGCAGCTTCAGCGTCTGTGCCGACATCACGCCGTCGATCTGCGTGTTGTGCGCGTTCCCCGCGGAGGGGAGCTTCCTCACCGCCTGCACTGCCGACGTCACGAAATTGGCGCGAGCGAGCATCGTGTTCGACGACACCCACGACTCGTTCTCAGGCCAGCCGCCCACGCTGGGCGGATCGAACAGCAGCTGGCCCATGCCCTGGCCCTGTCCCGCGATGAGCCGCGTGAGCGTCCTGTCACCGAGCGCTTTCGCGGTGTGGACCATCAGCTCGGTCGGCGACTTGATGAGCGCGCGGTAGGTGTCTGCGGCCGTGAACTCCGGGCTCATGAGGATGTCTCGCAGGAGCGCCTTCGTGTCGTAACGGCTCTTTCGGTATCCGGCCGCGAGCCGCGCGACGTACGCATCCGACGGCATCGGCGTGACGAAGTGGGTGAGCAGCCTTCCGACGATGAACGGCGCGGTCGCGTCCTGCTGCAGGATCTTGTCAAGGACGGCGTCGGTGCTCCACGCCTTGGTCTCGCCGAGGAACGTGAGCGGCGCGCCGCGGTAGCCGCGCTGCGGCATGTAGATGCCGGTCTTCACCATGTCGGCCGTCGGCACGTTGCGCGGTGTCTGTCCGCGCATCGCCGACCGCTTGAGATTCGCATCGATCATCGCCTGCGTCTGCGGCTCGCGCCATCCGGAGAGCGCCGTCGCGGCAGCGCGGACGTCGTCCTCGGTGAACGCGTCTGGACCCATGGTGAAGAGCTCCATCAGCTCGCGTGAGTAGTTCTCGTTGGGGTTCCGCGCGGTGGAGTTGCCGAGGTCGAGGTAACGCAGCATCGCCGGATCGATCGTGACCTGGTAGAGCATCGTCTTCAGATCTGCGAGCGCGTACTTCCGCCAGGTGAGGTTCTGCCAGTAGAGGAACGGGAATTGATTCCCGACCTTGCGGAAGTCGGATGTGAAATGTCCGTGCCAGAAGAGCGTCATGCGCTCGCCGAACGGCGTCGGGCTCGCGAGCATCCAGTCGATCCACCACTGCTGCAAAGCGCCAGGGTTGAGCGGTTTCTCCTGGCTCGCCTCGTCGGCTCCGGCGAGCACCGGCGGCTCGGCGAGCGTCGTCTCGAGGAGGCGATCTACGGTCCTCGCGTAGCCGTCGGCTTGCGCCTTCTCGAGCTCCTCGGCGGTCGCCCCGAAGGTGAAGCGCCGGAGCAGGTGCGAGACGCGCGCGGCATCGCTCGCAAGCGGCGCGACCCAGTCGAGGCCGGTCGCGTTCGCGAGCGTCCCGGTGAGGGGAACGCGCTCGAAGGTGGGCTCGTTCGCGAGGGCGAGCAGGCGGGCCGCCGCGACGCCCGCGCCGGCCGCAGCCGCGGCCGCGAGCACGTCGCGGCGCTTCAGAACGGTCTTCTGCTGGGGTGTGCGTGGGTCACCCGTCGCGTTCGGCTCGTTCATCTGCTCTGCCGACAATACGCAGGCGCGCTGCGGATGTGCCGCCCGGATGGGTGCCAAACGGGCCGTTTTACGGACTTCTGACGTCTGCGGCCCGCCGGCCTCGAAGGCCAGAAAGGGTCTTGACAAGGCCTGAAGTCGCGTACAGATTTAGCAGTTCCCGCCGCTTGACCGGCCGGTAGATCACGGCCTACGATATGTCTCTTGCCACAGGTCCGTCCCCGTCTCTCTATGCGTCTGCCCCACCTAAGCGCCTGAGGAGGGTCCGTCTATGTCCATCACCCTCGACCGGGTGTCGTCGCACGCGCGCGTTCGCCGCAACTTCGCCTCACTGCCCGAGGTCCTGCCGCTACCGAATCTGATCCAGACCCAGCTCGACAGCTTTAAGTGGTTCTGCGAGGAAGGACTGGGCGAGCTGTTCACCGAGATCTCGCCGATCCAGGACTTCACCGGCAAGAACCTCGACCTGCGTTTCATCTCGAGCGAGTTCCGTGAGCCGAAGTACTCCGAAGAGGAGTGCCGCACCAAGGACCTGACCTTCAGCAAGCCGCTATGGG
>JANNUM010000174.1:0-2500 GCA_031395235.1 Chloroflexota bacterium | reverse complement strand
GTTGGCCAGGTCGCCCAGGGTCCGGTGCCACCGAGCCTGTTCGCCCACGACCCCGCCTTCAAGCCGTTCACTCGGGATCTCGCGAAGGCGAGGGCTGCGCTCGCGAAGGGCGGTCAGCCCAATGGGTTCAAGATGCTCCTCAAGACGCCGAACGAATCCGTCGCGTCGAAGGTCAGCCAGCTCGTGCAGGCGCAACTGAAGGAGGTCGGCATCGACGTCGAGATCCAAACACTCGAGTTCGGCGCCCTCCTCAAGGCTGGCGAGCAGGGGCAGTTCGACGCCATGACGCTCGGCTGGTCCGGCCGGATCGATCCCGACGGGAACATCCAGCCCATCTTCCACACCAAGGGAACGTTCAACTACGGCAAGTACAAGGGCGCGGACACGCTCATCGATCAGGCGCGATCGACGCTCGACAAGGAGAAGCGGAAGGCGCTCTACCGCCAGATCGAGAAGAAGGTCGCGCAGGAAGACGTCGCGTACGTCTTCACCTACTTCGCGCCGACGATCTTCCCGGCGTCGAAGCGCGTGCAGGGCTTCCCCTTGAACCCTGACGGCCTCATGCGCTTCAAGCGCACCTCGTTGACCTAGCCGCGCGTCCGGCCAGCGGCATGCTCCGCTATCTCTTCACGCGTGGCGTGTCGATGATTCCGGTGCTCTTTTTCCTGACCCTTGGGACGTTCCTCATGCTGCGGCTCACGCCCGGAGATCCGGTAACGCTCATGCTCGGCGAGGGCGCGGACGCCGAGACGGTCGCTCAGATCCGGCAGGACCTCGGACTCGACGAGCCTCTGCCGGTCCAGTACGTCCGCTGGACGGCGCAGGTGCTGCAAGGCGACCTCGGCCGCTCGATCCGAACGAACGAGCCGGTGCTCCGCTCGATCGTCGACCGTCTTCCCGTGACCCTCGAGCTGTCGGCTCTCGCGCTTCTCATCGCGCTCGCGATCGGCGTCCCAGCCGGCGTCATCTCCGCGACCAGACCGGGTACGTGGCTCGACCGCATCGTTTCGGTCGGTGCGTTCGCCGGGGCCTCGGTCCCGACCTTCTTCCTCGGTCTCCTGCTGATCCTGTTCTTCGGCTTGCGGCTGGGCTGGTTCCCCACCTCGGGCTTCGTGCCGCTGGCCCAGGATCCCGCGCTCAACCTGCGCCTCCTGGTGCTTCCGTCCATCACGCTCGGCGTCGCGGTCGCGGCGGTGATCGCGCGCCTCACGCGGTCGAGCATGCTCGACGTCCTCGGCCGAGAATACGTCGTCACCGCGCGCGGGAAGGGGCTCGCCGAGCCGGTGGTGATCCGGCGTCATGTGCTGCGGAACGCGCTCCTGCCGGTCGTGACCATCGTGGGGCTGCAGGTGGGGGCGCTCCTCGGTGGCGCGGTGGTGACCGAGGTCATCTTCGCTATCCCCGGCGTCGGCCGGCTGCTCGTCACGAACATCTTCGCCCACGACTTTCCCGTGGTGCAGGGCGTCGTGCTGTTCCTCGGCATCGTGCGGTTGGCGGCGAACCTGCTGACCGACCTCGCGTACGCGTACATCGATCCGCGGATCACGTTCTCGTGAATCGGTTCGTCGAAGCGCGTGGGGCGCGGATAGGGCTGTTCGTCGTCGTGCTCGCCGTCGGCGCCGCGCTGGTGGCACCGTTCGCGGCCCCGTACCCGCCAGATCGGCAGGACATCGAGATCCTGCTCAGCGGTCCGTCAGCCGCGCACCTGCTGGGCGTCGACGACCTGGGGCGCGACGTCCTGAGTCGAGTGCTGTTCGGCGCCCGCGTCTCGCTCTCGGTCGGCGTGATCGCGGTCGGGATCTCGCTCGTCATCGGGTTACCGATCGGCCTCGTGTCCGGCTACGTCGGCGGTGCCGTCGACAACGTGCTCATGCGGATCATGGACGGGCTTCTGGCATTCCCAGCGCTGGTGCTCGCGCTCGGCATCAGCGCGGTGCTCGGTCCGAGCCTCGAGAACGCGATGATCGCGATCGGCGTCGTTGGCGTACCGACGTTCGCACGGCTCGTCCGCGGCGGCGCGCTCGCGGTCCGCAACCTCGAGTACATGCTCGCCGCGCGCGCGATCGGCGTATCGCAGGTCCGAATCCTCGTCCGGCACGTTCTCCCGAACGTGATCTCGCCGGTCATCGTGCAAGCGTCGCTCGCAGTCGGAACGGCGATCCTCACCGAAGCCACGCTCTCGTTCCTGGGGCTTGGCGTGCAGCCACCGACACCGTCGTGGGGCTCCATGGTCGATGCCGGCAAGGGCTATCTCGACGTCGCTCCCTGGTTCGCCCTCGCTCCGGGCGCCGCGATCTTCGTGACAGTCCTCGGCTTCAATTTCCTCGGCGACGCGCTTCGGGACGCGCTCGATCCGCGCTTACGCTGATCGGCGGCGCAGGGATGCGCCGGGGAGTTCCTCCGCGGCGGGAGCGCTTATGCGCTGCGGAGCCGAGGGTCTGTGGCGTCGCGCAGCCCGTCGCCCAAGAGGTTGAAGGCGAGCACGGCGACGAAGATCGCG
>JANNUM010000137.1:0-9525 GCA_031395235.1 Chloroflexota bacterium | reverse complement strand
CGCGACGCGCGAGCCCGCGTCCTGCGCGATCTCGGGTAGGCCGATGGCGAGCGTGACGAAGTACGCCACCGTCGCTGGATTCAGCAGCGTGAGGCCGACGAAGAGCAGGTAGGTACGAACGACCGAGCGCATGTCATCGGTCGCGGCTTCGACGCGGCGCCGGTGGAGCTGCAGCAGACCGCGCACCGCGAGCCCGATCAGCATCGCGGCCGCCGCGAGCCGGAACGGCACCAGGACCGGACCCAGCGTGGTCACGATCGCGGCGCCCACGAACACGGCGGCCATGGCGTAGATCAGGTCGACCGTCGCTGCACCGGCTCCGGCGGCCGCGGCCACGCGGAAGCCGCGACGCAGTCCGGTGCGAACGATGAGGACGGCGATCGGGCCGACCGGGATCGCGATGGCGTATCCGGCAGCCGCGCCGACGAGGAGAGCCGTGAGCATCGGGAGAGCATCGCCAGGTGCGCCCTAGCATTCAAGCGATGGAGGTCACCACCGACGTGCACGCCCTGCGCCTCATCGGCGTCAACGCGTTCCTCATCCTGGGCGACGAGCTCACGCTCATCGACGCGGGCCATCGTGGCTCGGGTGTCATGTTGCGGCGCCACCTGGGTGCGCTCGGGCGCCAGGTCGGCGAGATCAAGCGGATCGTCTGCACGCATGGGCACCCCGACCACATCGGCGGCGTGCAGGAGATCGCGCGCGCGTCCGGCGCACAGGTCCTCATGCACCCGGCCGACATGGAGCGGCTGCGCATCCGTTTTCGCGAGGTGATCAGCGGACGGCCCGCGCCGGGTGCGATCATCGCCTACCTCACGCAGGCGCCGACCGACGTGATCGCCGCACAGGATGGGGACGAGCTGCCGGTGCTGGGTGGGCTCCGCGTGCTGCACACGCCAGGTCACACGCCCGGAAGCATCTGTTTGTATTCGGCGACACGTCGGCTGCTCATCGTCGGTGATCTGCTGCAGCGCATGCGCGGCCAGGTGACGCTTCCGAACTACTTCTTCACCGACGACATGGGTCTCGCGCGCCGCTCGATCGCGCGGCTCGCGGAGCTCGACGTCGAGACGATCCTGTTCTCACACTATCCACCGGTACGGCAGGGGGGGCGCGAGGCGCTCCGCGCGCTCGCGAGCTAGCGGCGAAGGGGAGGACAACATGGAGACGCTGAACGACATCATCGAGGAGTCGGCCCGGAAGTTCGGCAACAAGGACGCATTCATCATCCGACCTGGCTTCCGCACGCGCGCCTGGACGTACCGCGACATGAACGAAGTCGTGCCGCGCGTCGCGCGCTATCTGAAGGACAGCGGTCTTCACGAGGGGGACCGCGTCGTCATCTGGGGCGTGAACCGTCCTGAGTACGGGATCGCGTTCCTCGCCGCGCTGCGTCTCGGCGCGATCCTTGTCCCGCTGGACGTGAACTCGATGCCCGACTTCGCGCAGAAGATCGCTCAGAGGACCCGCGCGAGCGCGGCGATCGTGTCCGTGCAGACGCTCGCGCGCGCGAAGGCGCTGGGGCTGCCGCTGTTCGAGATGGAACGCTTGCCCGATCTCGCGCGCGAGTGCGCGCCTCTTGAAAAGGCCGCCCTGACAGGGGACGACCTCGCCGAGGTCGTATTCACGTCCGGAACGACCGGCGATCCGAAGGGTGCAATGCTCACCCATCGCAACGTCCTGTCGAACGCCATCGCGGCGACACAGATCTTCCCCATCGGCCCCAAGATGCGCCTTCTGTCGTTCCTCCCGCTCTCGCACATGTTCGAGCAGCTGGGCGGCTTCTTCTGCGTGCTGCTCGCTGGCGCGTCGGTCATCTATCCGACGAGCCGCCAGCCAGCGGTGGTCCGCCGTACGTTCAAGGAGCGCAAGGTCACGATGGTGCTCATCACACCCGCCGTCGTGAAATCGCTGATGCTCGCGATCGAGCGAAGCGCGGAAGCGCAAGGGAAGAAGGCGCTCTTCGAGAAGCTGCGTCGCATAGCGCGCCGGCTCCCGATGGCACTCCGTCGCCTGGTCTTCTTTAGCGTTCACCGCCAGTTCGGCGGACGCTTCCGCTACATCGTGTCCGGTGGTGCCGCGCTGGATCCGGCGCTTGGCGAATCGTGG
This sequence comes from Chloroflexota bacterium, assembly GCA_031395235.1. GTDB lineage: Bacteria > Chloroflexota > Limnocylindria > P2-11E > P2-11E > CF-39. Next base: position 7,416 of record JANNUM010000137.1, on the reverse strand, counting down.
CGGGAGCTCGGCATCGACGTCATCCAGGGGTACGGAACGACCGAGGCATCCCCCGGGCTTACGTTCAACCGCGTCGACCGCAACCGGCTCGGTTCGGTAGGCACGCCGCTGCCAGGCGTCGAAGTCAAGGTCGCTGAGGACGGCGAGGTGCTGGCGCATGGCCCCAACATCTTCAAGGGCTATTGGGAGAACGAGGAGGCCACGCGCGCCGTCCTCGACAAGGACGGCTGGTATCACACCGGTGATCTCGGCGCGTACGACAAAGATGGCTTCCTGTGGCTGCGCGGCCGTAAGAAGGACATGATCGTCCTCACTGACGGCACCAAGGTCTATCCCGAGGACATCGAGAACACGCTGGCCGCGGACCCTCGGATCGAAGCGGTCGCGACACCGCTCCGGCCGGCGGTCGCGACGATCGTGGGTCTGCAGCGGCCCGGCGAGGACATCCAGGTACACGGCGTGTTCCTCCTCAAGGACCCAGGGCAGATCACGGCGATCGTGCGGGACGCGAACACCAAGCTCTCGGGCAGCCAGCAGATCCGAGGTTGGACGATCTGGCCGGAAGAAGAGTTCCCGACGACGCCGACCCAGAAGGTCAAAAAGCGCCTCGTGACCGATCAGCTGCTGAACATGGGGCGCGTCGAGCAGGCACGCGTCGCCGGCGGCGATCAGACGGCGACCCGCGACCTCAGCGAGGTCGAGAGGCTCATCGCGCAGGTGGCGAACGTTCCGCCGGCCGCGGTGCATCCGAGCGCGACGCTCTCGGCCGACCTGGGCCTCGATTCGCTGGGGCGCGTCGATCTGCTCGGCACGATCGAGGAAGAGCTCGGCGCGTACGTCGACGAGGCGGCGCTCGAGCCGAACGCGACCGTGGCCGAGCTCGAGCGCATGGTCGCGGCCGCTCGCGAGACCAAACGCGACACGGGCATCTACGGCTGGCCGCTCAGCCCGCTCGTGCGCTCGTTCGGCCTTCTGCTGCAGCAGACGCTCATCTATCCGCTGGTGCACATCTTCTACAAGGTCAAGATCACCGGGCGCGAGAAGCTCGAGGGGCTGCGCGGTCCGGTGATGTTCGCGCCGAACCACTGTCTCCACTGGGACAACGGGATCATCCTCATGGCGATCCCGCTCTCGTGGCGCTGGAAGCTCGCCGTTGCCGGCGCGGCGGACGACGTCTTCGGCAACAAGCTCAACGGGATCTTCTCGTCCGTGCTTGCGAACGCTTTCCCCCTTGCGCGCGAGGGTGCGATCCGCCGCAGCCTGGAGCTGCTCGGTGCCCGGCTCGATCGCAAGTTCTCCGTGCTCATCTATCCCGAAGGGAAGCTGACCGTCGGCGGACCGATGCAGCCATTCAAGTCCGGTACCGGTCTCATCGCCGTCGAAGGCGCGACGCCGGTCGTACCGATGAAGCTGAAGATCCGCAAGGTCTCGGTGCTCGATCACGGCGATCGGAAGTGGGAGCCGGCTCGCTCGAACGGCTGGCGTGGCGATGTCGAGGTCGTGTTCGGCGACCCGCTCTACTTCCCCGTCGGCACGCCCGCGAGCGAGGCGACCGCGAAGATCCAGTTGGCCGTCGGCGCGCTCTAGCCATTGGATGAGCGACGCGCGCCACTGGCGCGCTGGTGGGTGACGCGCGTCCTCATCGCGGCGTCAGCGGTCGTCGCCGTGATCTTCGCGCTACGCCTGGTGTTCGAGGCGCTCTCGGAGCTCTCCCACGTCATCGTGCTGGTCGTCTTCGGGATCGTGATCGCATTCGCGCTCGCGCCGATAGTCGAGCGCATCGGTCGCCGGACCGGTCGTTCGGTGGCGGTCTTGCTGACCGCACTCATCGCGCTCATCGCTGTCGTTGGGTCGCTCATCGCCCTCGCGGTGCCACTCGTTCGCGAGACGGCGGAGCTCGCGCGCGAGGTGCCGCGCGTGGTGGCGCTGGCATCGAGCAACGAGCCACTCAACATCGCCGGCATCGAGATCTCTGGCGAGGTACGCCAGCGCATCGGCACCGAGCTCGGCGCCCGCGTCGGCGACTGGTCTCAGGAGGCGGCCCGCGCCGCACTGCGCGTGGGCGCGGCGATCTTCGACTTCCTGATCGTCTTCGTCCTCGGGATCTACTTCCTCGCGAGCGCGCCGCAGGTGAGGCGGTGGGTCGACGGAGTGGTCCCGACACGGCAGCGCGACGAGTTCCGGCGCATCGAGGCCGAGGCGGCGCGCCTGTTCGGCAGATACATCCGCGGTCAGCTTCTCCTCGGCCTCATCATCGGGACGGTCTCGGCGATCGCGTACCTCGTGCTCGGCGTTCCGTACGCGGTCTTCCTCGGCGTTCTGGCAGGCATCCTCGAACTTGTTCCGATCGCCGGTCCGATCGTCGCTGGCGCCGTCGCGGCGCTGGTCTCGCTCACCGAGCCCTTCCCCCTGGTCATCTGGGTGGTGCTCGCGGCAACGGCGATCCAGCAGCTCGAGAACCACTTGCTCGTGCCGCGCATCGCGGGCAACGCCGTGGGGCTGCATCCGATCGCGGCACTCCTCGCGGTGCTGGTCGGGGTCGAGGTCGCGGGCGTCGTCGGCGCGCTCTTCGCCGTCCCGCTCACGGGCCTGGTCTGGAGCATCTATCGCGCGCGAGTAGCTCCGACCGCCGCGAAAGCACGCGCTGCCGGCTAGCCCGAGCGGCGCACGATCTCCCGCGCCGGTAGCACCGGCGCATCCATGTCGGCGCGCTGCCACGCGTAGCGGCGGCCCTTGCGATTCGACGCGGCCGCGTGCGAGCCGTCCGCGGCGAGCACGACGATGTTGAACGCGGCGTCGTCGAGCGCGTTCACGTCGGCTATGGCCCGCTTCGCGACATCCGCGACGGACATCCCGTTCGCGAGCCGGTCGACCGCGGTCTTCGCGGTGACATTGCGGATCGCGAGCTCGCCGAATCCCGTGCAGCACGCTCCGCCATAGCGGCTGTCGCAGTAGTTGCCCGCGCCCACGATCGGTGAGTCGCCGAGCCGGCCCGGGTACTTGTAAGCCCAGCCGCTGGTGGACACGGCCGATGCGACATCGCCCGCGCGGTCGACCGCGATGAAGTTCACCGTCCCGCGCTCCTCGCCGACGGTCTTCGCGACGATCGGCGCGAGCTTCGCGCGGCGCCGCACGCTCGCCGGCGTCTCGCGCACCTTCACGAGGCGCTCGACCCACATCCGGCGCGTCGACGCTGTGAGCAGCGTCGCTTTCTCGGCGCCGATCTCTGCCGCGAAACGCGCTGCACCGTCGCCGACGAGCATCACGTGCGGCAGGCGCTCCATCACCGCGCGCGCCACGCTGATCGGGTGGAGGTAGCCGGCGAGAGCGCCGACCGCGCCAACGCGGTGCGTCGTTCCGTCCACGAGCGACGCATCGAGCTCGACGACACCGAGCACGTTCGGTTTCCCACCGCGGCCCACGCTGGTGTCCGATGGATCCGCCTCGATGACGCGCGCGCACGCCTCGACCGCATCGAGGGCGCTACCGCCCTTCCGCAACACCGCGATGCCCGCAGCCAGGCCGGGCGCGCCGTTCCCGCTCGCGATGACGATCGGGGTGGCCTTCTTCATTTACCCCTCATGGCTCACTCGTTCGGGGCGGTCATGCCGCGCATGGGGGAGGGCTGACACGGCGGCACTGTATTCGGAACGCGCGGTTTCATCTCCACGGGGGAGAGGGTCTCCCCTGCCGGCCCGATGGCATGGTGCGCGCGTGGCGCCAAACTCACACGCATGTTGAACACATACGCATCGCCAATGGCCTGGACCGCGACGGTGATGGCACCGCGCTCGCCCTACCCCGAAGGCGACGTGACCGTGGTGCTCCGCGTCACCTACAACACGCTCGAAGCGATCATCCGGGACGAGTTCATGCTCACGGAGTCTCGTGTCGCGCACTAAGGCGCTAGGCCTTCGCAGCCGCCTGGCCGCGCCTCTTACGGTCCTCCTCCGCAAGCTGGCGCCGCAGCGTCTTCCCGATGAGGGTCTTCGGGAGCGACTCTCGGAACTCGATGTCCTTGGGGACCTTGAACGGGGCGAGCTGAGTGCGGCAATGCGCGATGATGTCCTCCGCGGTCGCCTTCGCACCCGGCCGTAGCACCACGAAGGCCTTCACCTCTTCGCCCTTGATCGGATGCGGCACGCCGATCGCCGCGCCATCGAGCACCGCCGGGTGCGTCGCGAGCGCCTCCTCGACCTCGCGCGGGTACACGTTGAACCCTGACACGATGATCATCTCTTTTTTGCGATCGACGATCGCGATGTAGCCGTCCGAGTCGACGGTCGCGATGTCGCCGGTGTGCAGCCAGCCGTTGCGCAGGGTCTGGGCGGTCTCCTCGGGCTGGTTGTAGTAGCCATCCATGAGCTGCGGTCCGCGCAGTACCAGCTCGCCGGACTCGCCAGGACCGACCTCGCGCGTGCCGGTCTCGAGATCCACGATCTTCGACTCGACATCCGGGTACGGGACGCCGACGCTGCCCACTTTCTGCTTGCCCTTGCCGAAGAGCGGATTGCAGTGCGTGACCGGCGCAGCCTCGGTCAGGCCGTAACCCTCGACGAGCTTGGCGCCAGTGAGCTCGACGAACTTGCGATGCGTCTCCACGAGCAGCGGCGCCGAGCCTGACACACAGGCCTCGATCGAACGGAGGTCGTATTTCGCGGGGAGCGGTGAGTTGATGATCGCGTTGTAGATCCGCGGCGCACCGCTGAACGTGTTCGGCTTGTGGCGCTGCACGTCCTTCAGCACGCGCGTGAGGTCGAACTGCGGCTCGAGGATCATGGCCGATGCGCTCTGGATCGACAGGCCCATGACCACGGTGAGCCCATACACGTGGAAGAACGGCATCACCGCCATGCCGGTGCCCGTCGCGTCTTGGAGGTTCGTGAACCATGCGCGGCACTGCAGGATGTTCGCGACGAGTGCGCGGTGCGAGAGCATCGCGCCCTTGCTCACGCCGGTCGTGCCGCCGGTGTACTGGAGGAGTGCGATGTCGTCCTTCCGGGTGCCGCCCTCGAACGGCGTGGCCGGCGCGTCGAGCACGTCGCGGAACGCGACCGCGCCGTCGTCGCTCTTGAACGGCTGCCGGTGCCCGTCCTTCTTTTCCTTCGCGAGCGTGAAGAGGATGCGCACGACGGGCGGCATCTCCTCCTTGATGTTGGTGACGATGACGTTCTTGACGCTCGTTCCCGTCCGCGCGGCCTTCGCCACCGGATACAAGCGCGACAGCACGACGAGCGTGACCGCGCCGGAGTCCGCGAGCTGGTGATGCAGCTCGGGCGCGGTGTACAGCGGATTGCACGGCACCACGGTGGCCCCGGCGCGCAGGGCGCCGAAGAAGGCGACGATGAACTGCGGCGTGTTCGGCAGGAGGATCGCGACCTTGTCGCCCTTCTTCACGCCAAGCTTGCGAAGGCCGTTCGCGAAGCGCCAGGACTCGTCGGAGATCGACTTATAGGTCCGCTTGGCGTTGAAGAAGATCGTCGCGACCGCGTTCGGATAGCTCTCGGCGGCATCGTCGAGCAGCGCGTGCATCGTCACGTCGGGATAGCTGAGGGTCGCGGGGACGCCGGCGTCGTAATGCCTCGTCCACGGCCGGCCCGCCATCGGAGCCGCATCCTTGGGTCGGACCGCGATCTTCTTCGCCACCGCTGTCATTCCTCTCTCTGCCCGACCATGCCCTAAGCGGACCGCGCGTCAGTTAGCAGCTCCTCCGCGATGATCATGCGCTGCACTTCGCTCGTCCCCTCGTAGATGCGGAGGATGCGTGCGTCACGATACGCGCGCTCCACCGGCGAGTCTTTCATGTAGCCCATACCGCCGTGGATCTGCAGCACGCGGTCGGCGACGCGGTTCGCGAGCTCGGATGCGTAGACCTTCACCATCGCCGCCTCCCGCGAGACGCGAATGCCGCGGTCGAGTTTGGCGGCCGCGTCGTAGACCATGAGCCGCGCGGCGTGGATCTCGACCGCGCTGTCCGCGAGCATCCACTGGATCGCCTGATTCGCGGCGATCGGCTGACCGAACTGCTTGCGGCGCTTGGCGTGCGCGATGCCGAGCTCGAGCAGGTACTGACTGGTCCCGACGGCGCCGGCCGAAAGCGACACGCGCCCGATGTCGAGCGCGCCGAGCGCCGTGCGGAACCCCGCGCCGACGCCGCCGAGCACGTTCTCCTCGGGCACCTCGCAGTCCTCGAAGATCAGCTCACCGGTCTTCGAGCCGCGCAGCCCCATCTTCTCGTCGATCTTGCCGACGCGGAAGCCCGTGAAGCGCTTCTCCACGATGAACGCCGTGATGCCGCCGCGCGCACCCTTGGCACGGTCATTGGCCGCGTAGACCACGACGACGTCGGCGATCGGTCCGTTGGTCACCCAGATCTTCGTGCCGTTCAGAAGCCAGCGGCTGCCGTCCTTCCGCGCCGTCGTCTGGATCGACGCGGCGTCGGATCCGCTGGACGGCTCGGTGAGAGAGAACGCGGCGATCTTTCGCCCCGCGGTGAGGTCCGGTAGATAGCGGCGCTTCTGCTCGTCGGTGCCACCGAGATAGATCGACATGCTGCCGATGGAGGTGTGCGCTCCGATGAGGTTCGAGAACGCCGCCGACGTGCGCCCGAACTGCTCGAGCGCGAGGCAGTAGCCGAGATCGCCCGCGCCGGCGCCGCCGTACTGCTCGGGGAAGGGCAGGCCGAAGAATCCGAGCGCAGCCATCTCGCGCACGATCTCGCTCGGGATGTCGTCATCGTCCTCGACTTGCTTCTCGATCGGCTGGAGGCGCGTCTCCACGAAATCGCGCGTGGTGCGCGCGAGGAGCGCCAGCTCGTCCGGGATGTCGAAGTCCATCACGCCTCCCCGACGTGGATCGCGGCGATGCCCAGGCTGAGGCGTTCATAGCGTACGCGCGCGAAACCGGCGTCGCGCATGCGTTCGGCGAGCCCGTCCGCACCCGGGAAAGCCGCGACCGAGCGCGGCAGGTAGCGGTACGCCGCGGCGTCTCCGCCGAGCAGCGCCGCGATGAGCGGCGCGAGCTGATCGAAGTACAAGTGGTACAGGGCGCCGACGAGCGGGTTCGGCGGGGTGGAGAGCTCCAGGATCACGGCGCGCCCGCCGGCGCGCAGCACCCGGCGCATCTCGCGGAGGCCGAGCGCGAGATCGCCGAAGTTGCGCACCGCGAATCCGGCCACCACGCGGTCGATTGAACCGTCGGCGAAAGGCAGCCGTTCGGCGGTCGCCAGCAACGGCATTACGCGACGCTCGCCGCGAGCCTCGGCGCGCCGGCGCACCGCCACGAGCATCACCGGAGAGACGTCCACGCCGATGACGCGCGCGGACTCGTCGGACGCGGCCAGCAGACCGAACGCGAGGTCACCGGTACCGATGCCGAGATCGAGCGCGACCTGCTGCGGGCCCAGTCGCGCGAGCA
>JANNUM010000108.1:0-2154 GCA_031395235.1 Chloroflexota bacterium | reverse complement strand
CGTCGAAGAGGTGGTGCGCTTCGGCGACCGCGTGGGTCTCGTTCGGCTCGCCGGGAACCTTCGTGACTGTCATCGCGACGCCAGCTCGTGGATCATCACGCGTTCCGACGTGGCCCCGGCGATCGCCGCGGTCACGTCGATGACACCGTCGTAGGCCTCGCGCACGACGGCCAGATTCGCGTCCACCATGGCCGCGCCGCGTTTCCCGAAGAAGCGGGATAGCGCGCCCGCCGTCGCCGCGAGCAGACGCTCGCGGTCAAGTCCGGCGCGCTGCGCGAAGGGCGACACGCGCAGGAACACGCCGACGAGCGCGACGCCCTGCATGCGCACCTGCAGCTCGGGACGCGGCGCGTACTTCAGGGCGAGCGCCGCGGTGTCGAGCGCGAAGACGCGAATGTGCCGCGCGAGGATCTCGGTACGCACCGCGACCGGGAGCGAAGCCCAGATACGCTCTGCATCCGCCACGGGGCTGGGCACGAACACGGTCCCTCCGTCGACAAGTCCGCGCAGCAGCGCGACGCTGCGGAACGCGGCGATATCGTGCACCGGCACGAAGTTGACGCGGTCGAGCTCCGCGTGGGTGCGCACGCGCTCCTCGGCGATGGTGAGGAAGTACGCCGTCGGGAGCCCTTTCTTCTCGGAGCCGTAGCGCGGGTACGCCTGCACGAAAGCGCCGAAGAGATCACCGGCGAGCACCGCAAGCAGCTTGTTCGTCGTCACCGAGCCGAAGCCGCCGATCGAATGACCGCGCAGGCTGTACGCCCCCTTTGTCCGAATCTCGAGATCCATGCGCTCGAGACCGAGCGCGTGACGGATGCCGAGGACCGCGAAGCGCCGCTCGGTCGTGAGCGGCTTCTCGAGCCAGCGGAAGACCGCCGCGATGTCGCCCGCCGCGACGTCGCGCGATCCGAGCCCGGCCGAGACGGAGCCGACCAAGGGGATGCGGGCGCCACTTCCCGCGACATCGGCGAGGGCCGCCTTGACCTCGCGGGTGAGCGGATTGTCGGCGGCTGCGGGCTCGTCGGTGCGCTCGATGACGGCGACCGCGCGCGCGCCACGCAGCACCGCCGCAAGCCGCGCGGACGGGAACGGGCGGAAGCTGGTGACCGTAACGCAGCCGACGCGGCGTCCGGCGCGCCGGAGCTCGTCGACGACGGCGACGGCGGTGTCCGCGATCGTGCCCATCGACACGACGATCGTCTCGGCATCCTCACAGCGGTAGGCGTCGATCAACCCGTACGGCCGCCCGGTCAGATCGGTCCACGTGTGCATCGCGAGGCGGAGCTCCTCCGCTAGCCGGTGATAGAAGGCGCGCTGCCCGATCTTGCCCTTCATGTAGGCGTCCTGGTTCTGCACGACGCCGGTCTGGAGCGCGTCCTTCGGTTCGAAGTAGGAGCGCACGTGGTCGCGCGGATCCCCGACGAAGTCCCGCAGGAGCTCGTCTTCCGGCAGATGCACGTTCTCGAGCGTGTGTGTGGTCAGGAAGCCGTCCTGCGCCACGATGAACGGGATCTCCGTCGACTCGGCGACGCGTCGGGCGATCGCGCCGAGGTCGGCCACCTCCTGCGCGTTGCGAGCGAAGAGGATGCCCCAACCCGTGTCGGCGACGCCCATCACATCGTCGTGACCGGCATGGATGTTCAGCGCCTGGCTCGTCAGCGCGCGCGCTCCGACGTGGAACACGGCGGGAAGCCGCTTGCCGGCGATGACGTACAGGACCTCCTTCATGAGGATCAGGCCCTGTCCGGCGGTGAAGTTCGTGACGCGGCCGCCCGCGAGAGCGAAGCCCTCGGCCGCAGATGCGGATGAGTGCTCCGATTCGGGTTGGATGAAACGGAGTGGCGTTCCCCACAGATTCGTCGCCCCGTCCGCGACCGCCGCCTGATACTGCGCCGCCATCGTCGTCGAGGGCGTGATCGGGTAGGCGCACGCCGCCTCCGACAGGCGTGTCTCGACATGCGCGACGGCGTCAGAGCCGTCGGCGATGGCTGGGATCCCCGGGTAGCGGGGAGTGGTCATGGGGAAAGCCTGCCTGCGACGGGGTGCACCGCCGACTGCCGAACGACATCACCGACATGGATCCGATGCGGTCGCGCCTCTTCGTCGACCGGAACCTAATGTACCAGATGTACGACTCGCTCGTGCGCATCGACG
>JANNUM010000077.1:0-5076 GCA_031395235.1 Chloroflexota bacterium | reverse complement strand
CTGCACTCGGCCTGCGACTACGACCCCTATGAAGGTTGGGAGGTCACGGGCTGGCCGACGCACTCGGTGCTGCGTGGCGAGGTGGCGTACTCGAAGGGCGAGATCCTCGCGCGGCCGGGTCAAGGTCGCCTCGTTCTGCGTCATGCGATGTAGTGCGCCTTCGCGATCCGGCTTCCGGGTGGCGGCTCCTACACCGAGTATTTGATGCCGGGCATCTTCGCCCAGACCATCGTGTTCGCGGCCGCGACGACGGCCATCACGCTGACGTACGACCTCAGCAAAGGGATCCTCGATCGCTTCCGATCGCTGCCGATGGCTCGCTCCGCCGTTCTCAGCGGACGCACGTTCGCCGACGTCGTCTACAACGGCGGCATCCTGATCGTGCTCATGCTCACTGGCCTCGCGGTGGGGTGGCGCGTGCACACGGACATCCTCTCGTTCCTCGGCGGCGTGGGCTTGCTGATGCTGTTCGCGTTCGCGATGGCGTGGATGGGGGTGTGGTTGGGCTTGTCAGTGCAGACGCCCGAGGCCACCCAGCAGCTCTCGTTCACCGTGCTCTTCCCGGTCACGTTCCTCTCGAACGTCTTCGTGCCCACGCAAACGCTCCCCGACCGGCTCCGGCCGGTCGCTGAGTGGAATCCTGTGAGCGCCCTGACCGCCGCCACGCGCCAGCTCTGGGGCAACCCGAACCCCTTCGCCGCGTCGGGCCTGCCAGCGGAGCACCCGATCGAGCTCACGCTCATCTGGGTGGTCGTGCTGGTCGCTATCTTCGCGCCACTAGGCGTTCTCAAATATCGCTCGATGAGTCGCTGAACCGCTCGGTCGCTTAGAGCCAACTCCTACGTCTCCCTTAAGAGTTGATAAGGTGGGGACGTGGAACGCCTCCAGTACGACGAGGACACCGCGTTCCTGCTCGCCGACAACGCGGCCACGCTCGCTCGGATCGTGCGCACCGTCCCGGCCGACCGGCTGCGCGCGACGCGTTTCGGCGAATGGACGGCGGTCGAGCTGCTCGGGCACCTCGCCGACGCGGCCGAGATCTTCGCCGACCGCGTGCAGCGCTGCATCGATGAGGATCGTCCGGCCATCGTCTCGTACGACCAGGACGCCGTCGCCGCCGAGCGGCGAAACGCCGAACGCGACCCGATGGAGCTGTCGCAGCGCGTAATGGACGCGCACCGCCGCATGGTCCAGCTGCTCGGGCCGACGGGGCGCCGCTCGCGTCCGGGCGTGCACGCCGAATGGGGCGAGGTCGATGCCGGCCATTTCGCCGCCTATCAGGCGACGCATGCGCGCGACCACGTCGACGAGCTCGCCAAGGCGTTCCCTCCGACCGCATGACCTCGTCGCGCGAGCAGGCGCTCGCGCCGCTCTCGCGCGTCGACGCCGAGCGTCTCCTCCCGGAGCTCTCGACGGGTCGCCAGACGCTCGAGCGTCGCGTGCTTCGCGCGCGATGTCTCAAGTACCTCGAGTCGTTCGATCTCGCGTGGGCCGAGCTGAACGCGGTCCTGCCGCTCGTGAAGGACCCGCTGCTCCTGGCCCGCGTCGCCGTGGATCTGCTCCATCTGTCCTATTACCTCGTGCGCCGGGAGGATTCCGTGCGCTTCGCCGCTATCGCTGAAACGCCAGCGGCCGGCGACCCGCTGCTGCTCGCCGAGCTTCGGCTCGGATCCTCGATCGTGCGCACCGCGGCGAACGAGGTGCGCGACGCGCTCGTCGACGCACGTCGGGCGGCGGACGCGCTCGCAGTCGCGCCGCGCGGTCGTTCGCGTGATCTCGTCACGACGCGCGTGCAACGCCAGCTCGCGCACCTGCTCTCGCACGCGGGCGATTACGTCGGCGCGGCGGCTGCGGCCGAGGCGACCGGACGGAACGCGGCGCGCGTCGGAGATCCGGCAGAGGTCGCCTGGGCGACGTACACCGCGGGCTTCGTCGACTGGTTCGCGGGACGGCTCGACGCCGCCGTCGACGAGTTCACTCGCGCGGAGCTTGGCCTCCGTCAGTACGGCTCCTCGGTGTGGCGCCACACGCTCCTCTGCCTCGCTCGCGCCAAGCTCGAGCGTGGTGAGCTGAGCGAGGGCGAGCGGCTCGCGCGTCAGAGCGCGACCGGCGCCACGGAAGACCACGGCCACATCGCGCTCCTCCGTGGTGAGGCCGAGGTCGCCGAGCTGATCCTGAACCGCGCGCCGAAGGGTTTCCCCGAGGACGAGCAGTTCCGCGACTTCGTGCGGGCGATCGCCCGCGCCCAGCGCGGCGATCCGCGCACCGCGATACGGATGCTCGATGGCACCGCGCGCGAGTTTGAGGCGCGCGGCATGGATCACTGGGCGATCGGCGCCGCCGTTCACGCCGCGTACTGGCGCGAGACGGTCGTTCGCGGCGGCGGAACATCGCGGGTCGGGCATCTCGTGCGCGACATCGGCGCGCGCGGGGGCGAGGGGTTCGCCTACTACCTGCCCGACGTCGCGGCCTGGCTCGGCCGCACGGCGGAGCGCGACGGGCAGGCATCGGCGCTCGCCCGCACCATCCGCGCGCGCGCCGAGGCGGCACAGCGGCGCGCGAAGACGGATGCCGGCGCTGCCGTCGGCGCGTCCGCGCTCGACGAGGCGACGTTCGGACTGCGCAGCATGGGTCTCACCTGGCGCGAGATCGGCATCCTCCGCGAGATGGAGCAGCTCTCACGCGAGGGCACACGTCTAGATCGCGCCGCACTTGCGGCGCGGCTCAAAGTCTCGCCCAACACGCTGCGGGTGCACCTGACGCGCATCCGCGCGAAGCTCGACGTCGCCGACAAGCGTGGCGACGAGGTGCTGCTGCAGGCTGCTCTCACGCAGCGGCCGCTCTAGCTCGCTCCGGTCAAGAGCCAGCGTCGAATCAGTCCAGCGTCACCCGTTCGTGCCACTTCGGGATGTGCGTGTCGAAGCCGAGCGCGCGGATCTTCGGCTCGATCGCGGACTGTGCGTCAGGATCGCCGTGGACGATGAACACACGCTTGAGGCGCGGCTTCTTGAAGGCACCGATCCAGTCGAGCAGCTCCGATTCGTCGGCGTGCGCGGAGAAGCCGCTGATCGATCGGATCTGGCAGCGCACGTCGCGCAACTCGTGGTCGATGCGCACCTGGCGCGCGCCCGCCTGCAGTTGCGCACCGAGGCTGCCTTTTCCCTGATAGCCGACGAACAAGAGCGTCGCCGTTGGATCGTCAATGAGCTCGCGAAGATGATTCAGCACGCGACCGCCGGTGAGCATCCCGTTGGACGCGACGATCATGTACGGACGCGGCGCCTTGCTGATCGCTCGTGATTGCTCGATGTCGTTCGTGACCTGGGCGCCCGGGTAGTCGAGCGGGTCCTCGCGCTTCGCCAGGAGCTCGCGCATCTCCTCGTCGTAGTACTCGCTGTGGCGTCGGTAGATCTCGCTGGCCTTCGAGGCCATCGGCGAATCGAGGTAGAGCGGGAGACGCGGGATCTTCTTCTCGTCAAGCAAACGGTCGAGCTGCCACACCACTTCTTGGGTGCGCCCGATCGCGAAGGACGGCACGAGCAGCACGCCGTTCGCCTGCGCGACGAGCTGCACCGTCTCGGCGAGGATGCGAAGCGCCTCCGCCTGCGGCTCGTGTTCGCGTCCGCCGTACGTCGACTCGACCAGCAGGTAGTCGGCGTCGGTCACCGTCGTCGGGTCGCGGATGATGGGAGTGTCGTTACGGCCGAGGTCGCCGGAGAACACGATGATCCGCTCCGGAGTGTTTTCGCCGTCGCTGACGCGCACGCGGATGATGGCGGAGCCGAGGATGTGGCCGGCGTCGAGGAAGGTCGCGCGGATGCCGGGAGCGACGTCGACCTCGCGCTCGTACCCGACCGCCCGGAAGAGCCGCAGCGTGGCCTGCGTATCGGCCATGGTGTAGAGGGGATCGTCGATCTCCGTCTCGATCTCCGGCGGCTGGTTCCGCAGGGCGACCTCCGGGTCGCTGGCCACGTCTGCATCGCTGTCGGCGACGGCCGCCTCGTTCGCCGCGCGCTCCAGGTCGCGCTCATGAGCGCTGTCCTCGCGAGCCGCGCGGTCGGGGTGCCTGCGCTCGAAGCGCGCGCTGCGCTTCGCGGACTCCTCCTGCAGCTTGGCCGAGTCGAGGAGGATGAGCCCGGCGAGCTCGACCGTTCCCGCGGTGGCGAAGATCGGCGCACGGAGGCCACGCGCCACGACGAAGGGGATGAGACCGCAGTGGTCGAGATGCGCGTGCGTCAGCAGGAGCGCGTCGATCTCTTTGGGGTCGTACGCGAGCGGGACACGGTTGCGGATCGCCTCGTGCGGGTTGCCCTGGAACATGCCGCAGTCGATGAGCACCTTCGAGCGCGAGGTGGTGAGGAGGAACTGCGACCCCGTAACGGTCGTCGCCGCCCCAAGGAACTGCAGCTCCATCTTTGGCTATTCTGCGGGCCCATGTTCGGACCCGTCTTACGAGGTGATCACGTCACGCTGCGTCCCGCGGACGACAGCGACCCGCCGCGGTTCATTCCCTGGTTCGCCGACATGGAGGTGACGCGGTACCTCGGACGGCGGATGGCCGTCGCGCTCTACCACGAGGTCGAGATGTTGAAGAAGCTCGGCGAGTCGGACCAGGACGTGTGGTGGGTGATCGAGGCGTCAGGCGAGGCCATCGGCGCGACGGGCATCCACGGTATCGATTGGCTGAGTGCGCACGGCATGACCGGGATCGTGATCGGCGCGAAGGAGCACTGGAGAAAGGGCTACGCCACCGAGGTGATGCGCCTTCGGACCCGTTACGCGTTCCGCGAGCTCAATCTGCACAAGCTCATGACCGAGGTGTTCGTCGGCAACGTGGCGAGCCGGCGCGCGCTCGAGAAGAACGGATATCGCACCATCGGCACGAGCCGCGATCACTTCTTCACGCTCGGCCGATGGCACGATGTCTGGCTCGGCGAAGTGCTGCGCGAGGATTGGGAGCGCGCGCAGACCGCCTGACACGTCACCGCGACCGGTCGTGACAGGGATCGTCTGCTAGCCTTCCGACCGGGCGGGTGAACGACGAGTGAAGCGTCTCGGGTGTCTTCTCATCGTGCT
>JANNUM010000074.1:0-10943 GCA_031395235.1 Chloroflexota bacterium | reverse complement strand
TTCATCAGTGCGGGCGGCAGGTTGTCGAGCGTGTAGTAGTCGAGATCCTCGAAGACCTTCACGGCCTGTGACTTGCCCGAGCCAGACAGGCCGGTCACGACGACGAAGTCGGGCGGACCCTTCGTCGCCATCACGCGCAGGGCGTCAGTCGGGCAGGACCATCGACAGGGCCCAGCTGACGAGCGATATCAAGATCGAGGCGATGAGCGCGACGATGAAGCCGTTGACGACGAAACCAAGGAACGGGATCGCCGAGACGAGGAGCAACATCAGCGCGTTGATCACGAAGATGAAGAGCCCGAGCGTAAGGCAGGTGATCGGCATCGAGACCATGACCAGGATCGGCTTGACGATCGCGTTGACCACTCCGAGAGCGAGGCCCGTGAGGATGAGCGACAGGTAGCGTCCGAGGTCGCCCATCCCGTAGTCGAGCTGGCCCCATTTGATCGCGTCCGGCTGGTAGATGTTCACCACGTATGCGGCCACCACGATAGCCACGGCGTTGATGAGCGCCCGCCAAACGATGCCCACGGCCTAAGCCTAGCCGGACGCGCTAGTACTGTCCGAGGGTGCCCCGGACGCGCATAACGGCCGGCGTCACTCGACGAAAATCTCCACCCGGTCCTCGTCGTCGGCGATGTCAACGAACTTCCCCGGGTAGTCGATCGTGCGCAGCAGCTGGTCGAGGTCGAGGCCGAACTTCGACAGATGACCCCGGACGAGTCCGCTCGACGCGAGCTTCATCTTTCCGACCCGCGCGATCGCGAGCGGGATGGCGACGTTGACCTTCTGCTGCCCGTTCTCGGTGACCCGAATGCGCAGGATGCGTCCGCGGGCACCAGGCGGCATGGGCGGCTCCGGCGCCATCGGAGGCACGGGCGGGATCGGAGGCGTCGGGGCGCGCGGCCGCTCGTCGATGTCGCCGAGCGCGCGCAGCAGACGGAACGCCTGCTCGACGTCGACCTTGCCGTCGGCGAGGAGCTTCAGGACCTGCTTGCCCTCGTCGCTCGGCACCTCAGTGCCCTCGGCGGGTGGCGTCCAGCGCGGCGGCCGCGTCATCGACGCCGAGCTCGCCGCGCGCGAGGCGCTCGAGCACCGAGCGCACCTCTTCGCGCGACGACATATCCATCGGCTGGGTCCGCTCGACGTCCGCTGTGGGGGCCTCGTCCGGCATAGGTTCGTCAGGCTGCGCATCATCCGGCCCAGGCGCGCTCGTGCTACGCACCGTTAGATCGCCGCTGACGGTCTTCACATCGACGTTGCCATCACCGGCCCCGACGACGACGCTGTATTCCTTCTTGCCGCGCCGCACGATACGAGCGGGTAGCTCGCACTCGACGTCGCCGCTCGCGGTGCGGTACTCGATCGTGGCGTCGGCCTCGGCGAGAGCCAGCGCGACGTCGCCGCTGATCGTCTTGAAGCGGTGTTCTTTCCGCGGATCCAGCCGCCCTTCGATCTGGATGTCGCCGCTCACGGTGTGGAGCTGGCTCGAGCGCAGCCGCGCGGCGGCGACCATGACATCTCCGCTCACGGTGTTCCCCTCGAGGTGCCCGACGCAATGCCGGCAATCGACGTCGCCGCTCACCGACTTCACCCGCATCGGTCCCTGCACGTCCTCGAGCCGAACATCGCCCGAGACGGTCTGGATCTCGAGCGGTCCGCGGATGCCCTCGACGGACAGATCACCGCTCACGGTCTGCGCGTCGACGGCGCATTCAGCCGGCACCGTGATGTCGAAGTCGACGCGAAAGCGCTTGCCGCGGAAAAGGTCGAGCCAGCCGCGCTCCTGCTCGTAGAGGTGTGGTTCAACGAGGAGCTCGTCACCGCGCTTCTCCATCCGCACCTCGAGGTTCTTCAGCAGCCGCCTCGCGCGGTCCTCGCTGCTCGCGCTCACGCGCTTGCGCGCGACCACACGGATCTCGCCGGAGGCGCCCGCAACGGTTATCGACGTCTCCCCCGAGACATTGCGTACGCGCAACTTCGGCGTGCCCTTGAACGTGAAGTGCTCCTCGATCGTGTCGGAGTAACTCTCGCCGCCGACATCGCCGACGAAGTCGCCGATGAACGCGCGCGCGAACTTCCCCGGATCGAAGTCGCCGCTGTCCACCTTGAAACCGCCGGGGCCAGATCGGAACTCGATCCGGTGCGACATGTGCTCAGCCCGGCGTGAAGCGTGCTCGTTGTGTCGCGTCTCCCACTCCGCCGCGCGCTCGTCGCGACGCGCTTCGCGCTCGACGCGACGCTCCTCGCGCCGTTCGCGTGACGCCCATGGACCCCGTTCGGGCTCGCGCGCTTGCTCAGCCTCGTCCTTCGCGGCGTCCTTCGCGGCGTCCTTCGCGGCGTCACGCTCGTCTTCCGAGTCGCGGCGCTCGTCGGTCATGCGCTCGGCTCGCTCTCGAGCAGAGTGGCAGCATCGTCGGCCGCGATACGGCCTTCGGCGAGCTCGCGGAGGATCTCCTTACGCCGCTCGCTCTCGCGGTCGGGCTCTGCCTGCGACGGGAAGCCCAGCGCGCGGATCATCGCGTCGAGGCGTGAGCGGACGGTCGGGTACGAGATGCCGAGCTCCCGCTCGATGTCCTTGAAGTTGCCGCGTGCGCGGATGAACGTCTCGAGGAATTCGAGTTGGTCCGGTGATAGGGCGTGGAAGCGGCCCAGCGAGAACGACCCCTCCAAGCGTGTCCCGCAGCTGTCGCACTCGAGACGCGAGACCTTGAGCTGCGCGGAGCAGATCGGGCATTTCGAGACCACTGGATTCCCCACGTGTCGAAGATGCGGCTCGACCTAAATGAAAGTCAAGCGTTCCTCACGGTTCTGTCGCCGAGATATCGAAACGATAAGGTGACGGAACGCCTCACAGATCACACTCAGGACAACAGAGCGAGCCTGATCCGCTCCGCCAGAGCCGCGCCGACGCCACCGACGGCGGCGAGCTCCTCGACTGGCGCTTCCTGCATCGCTCGCACGGAGCCGAATTTCCGGAGCAGGGCCCGCTTGCGAGCCGGACCGACGCCGGCGATGTCGTCCAGGATCGAGCGGACCGCCCGGCGCGAGCGCACCGTCTGGTGATACGTGACGGCGAAGCGGTGGGCCTCATCGCGGATCCGCTGCACCAGGTAGAGGCCCTGCGCGGTGCGAGGCAGGACGATCGGATCCGGCCGGTTCGGCACGAACAGCTCCTCGCGCTCTTTCGCGAGCGCGGCGATCGGGATCTGAAGCCGGCCGGCGTCCGCGAGCGCCGCCAGACCTGCCGAGAGTTGCCCCTTACCGCCGTCGAGGATGATGAGATCGGGCAGAGGCCAATTCGTTCGGGCGGCCACGGCGTTGCCGTCGCCGCCCGGGCCCCCGACAAAGGCTCTGGCGAAACGGCGCTTCAGCGTGTCGCGCATGTTCGTGAAGTCGTCGTTCTGGTCGGCGATGCGCGCGCGGAAGCGGCGGTACTGCGTCTTCGCCGGCCGTCCGTCCTCGAAGACGACCATCGAGCTCACCACGCTCGTACCCTGCACGTGGCTCACGTCGTAGCACTCGATCCGCTTCGGCGGCCCTTCCAGGCCGAGCGCCTCCTGCAGCTCGCGCAGCGCGACATCGGTCTTGCCGCGGTCCGCGAGCCACCGCACGCGTTCCTGCTCGAGCGCGTCCTTCGCGTTGCGCTCCGCCAGCTCCACGAGATGCCGCTTCTTGCCGCGCTGCGGCACGTGCAGACGTGCTGGTCCACCGCGGCGCTCGGTGAGAAATGCTTCGAGCGACGCGGCGTCGGGCAGCGTAATCGGCGTCACGATCTCCGGCGGCAGCATCGTGGCCGCGCTGTAGTGCTGCCGCAGGAACGAGGCGATGACCTCTGGCGCACCCGCGCCTTCGGATCCCTCGAGCGCGAAATGATCGCGTCCGACGACGGTGCCATCCCGCACGCGGAATAGCTGCACGACCGCGTCGCCTTCGGCCGTCGAGGCGGCGAGCACGTCGAAGTCGTCGCCCTTGTAGGCGTGGACCTCCTGCCGGTCGAGAGTGCGATCGATCGCAGTCAGACGGTCGCGGAGCGCGGCCGCGCGCTCGAACTCGAGCGTCTCGGCGGCAGACTCCATCTCCCTGCGCGTCGCGCGCGCGAGCGTCTCGTAGCGTCCCTCCAGAAAGAGGACGCTCTTGTCGATCGTCGCGCGGTACTCGTCCTTCGTCGTGTTGCCCACGCACGGCGCGGTGCAGCGCTTCAGATGGAACAGCAGGCACGGTCGTCCGCCGGGAAGCGCGCTCGGCGGAACGGTGCGCCCACTGCCGTCACCGTCGGCGAGGATCGTCAGCTTGCAGGTGCGGTACGGGAACAGCTTCTGGAGCAGATCGAGCGACTGATCGACGGACTTCGCGTTCGCGAACGGTCCGAAGTAGCGCGCGGTGCGGTCGCCGAGCGCCCGCGTGCGAAGGATGCGGGGGAAGTCCTCACCGAGCGTGATCTTCACGTAGGGGTAGGACTTGTCGTCCTTGAGGCGGATGTTGTAGCGAGGCTTGTGCTGCTTGATGAGGTTGGCTTCGAGAAGAAACGCCTCCGAGATCGACCCGGTGACGGCGAACTCGATGCGTTCGGAGCGCTCGACCATCCGGACGTGACGCACGTCGAGACTCGGGCCGAAGTACGCCCGGACGCGGTCACGCAGGACGTCGGCCTTGCCCACATAGAGGACGCGGCCGCGGGCGTCTTTGAACAGGTAGACGCCGGGCGCGTCCGGGAAGGACGCGACCTGGGCTTCGAGGCTCTCGCGGCGCTCGTCCTTGTTCACGGCTGGGAGTCCAACGGCTATCCTTTCACGCGGCGGAGGGAGATTGCGCGAGGCGAAAGAGACCAGCGCGGCCCCGAAGCGCGCCCGGCGATCGGTCCAGTCGGTCGATCGGGCGCTCGACCTGCTCGAGGCGCTCGCGGCGGCCGAGGGCGAGGTCTCGATCACCGCGCTCGCAGCACGCACCAGCCTCCATGTCTCCACCGTCCATCGTCTCCTATCCACGCTCCTCCGTCGCGGCTACGTTCGACAGAACCCCGAGACGAGCCGCTATTACGCCGGCGCGAAGCTCGCGACGCTGTCTGAGGGCCGCTCGCGGTTCGGTGAACTGAGGCTTCGAGTTCGACCGGTCCTCCGCGCGATCACCGAGGCCACGCGCGAGACGGCCAATCTCGTCGTCCTTGACGACCTTGCCGCCGTCTACATCGAGACGATCCCGAGCCCCCAGGTGGTGCGGCTGTTCACCCAGGCCGGCAACCGCGTGCCGCTGCACGCGACCGGGGCCGGCAAGGCGCTTCTCGCCGCTCTTCCGGCCGCGCGCCGCGACAGCGTCCTGGACCGGCTCGAGCTCCGTCCTTACACGCCGCACACCATCGTCGACCACGCGGCGCTGCGGCGCGCGCTCGAGGAGATCCGCGAGCGCGGCTACGCGATCGACGACGAGGAGTACGACGACGGCGTTCGGTGCGTCGCAGTTCCAGTGATGGGCGCGCCGAACGAGGTCATCGGAGCTATCTCGATCTCGGCGCCGGCGAACCGCTTGACGCGCCAGCGCTGCACTGAGCTCGTCCCGTTGCTGCGGCGCTCCGCGGCAGAGCTCGCCGCCGCCCTACGCGAGAAGACCGAGCCCTCGGCGTGACCGTGCGCGCGGGGCTGCGCGGAGCGGCGCTCATCTCCGCGCTCACCCATCTCCTCGGAAAAGACAAGGTCCTTGGCACGCGTGAGGACCTCCTCATCTACGAGTACGACGGCGCCGTCGACACCGCGACACCCGACGCGGTCGTGCTCCCGATCGATACCGCGGACGTCGCGAAGCTGTCGCGCTTCTGTCATCAGCACGACGTGCCGATCGTCCCACGTGGCGCCGGTACGGGTCTCTCGGGCGGCGCCATCCCCGTCGAGGGCGGTGTGGTCGTCTCGTTCGCGCGGATGTCGCGGATCCTCGAGATCGACGTGCCCAACATGCGGGCGGTCGTGCAGCCGGGGCTCGTGAATCTGCATCTGTCCACCGCGGTCGCGCCGCATGGGCTCTACTTCGTTCCCGATCCATCGAGCCAGAAGGCCTGCACGCTCGGCGGCAACGTCGCGGAGAACTCGGGCGGCCCACATACGCTCGCGTACGGCGTGACGACGAATCACGTCACCGGGATCGAGATCGTCCTCTCCGACGGCACCGTCGTGCGCCTCGGCGGAAAGGCCGTGGAGTACGACGGCTACGACCTCATCGGCGCGTTCGTCGGCTCGGAGGGAACGCTGGGCATCGTCACGGAGATCACGGTGCGCCTCACGCCGCTGCCGGAGGACAAGCGAACGATCCTCGCGGCATTCCCTACGATCGACGGCGCGTCGGAGACCGTCTCGGCGATCATCGGCGCGGGCATCGTGCCGAGCGCGATCGAGCTCATGGACCAGCTCGCGACCGAAGCGGTCGAAGCGGCGGTGGGCGCGGGCTACCCCCTCGATGCCGGTGGCATCCTGCTGATGGAGGTCGACGGCCTGCGCGATGGCCTCGATGAGGCCGCAACGCGGATCGAGGAGATCTGCCGCGCGAACGGCGCAACGACGCTCCGGCGCGCGGCGACGACGCTCGAGCGCGATCGGTTGTGGGCGGGACGCAAGGGCGCGTTCGCGGCGATGGGTCGCCTTGCGCCCGCGTACTACGTGCAGGACGGCGTCATCCCCCGCACGCGATTGCCCGAGGTCCTGCGGACGGTCCGCGAAGTGGCACAAAGACACGGCGTCCGCATCGCGAACGTCTTCCACGCCGGCGACGGCAACCTCCATCCGCTGATCCTTTTCGCACACGAGAGCGAGCTCGAGGGCGTGAAGCAGGCGGGTCTGGAGATCCTCGAGGCCTGCGTCGCGGCGGGCGGCTCGATCACCGGAGAGCACGGTGTCGGGATGGAGAAGAACTGCTTCATGCCGCTGCAGTTCACCGCCGACGACCTCGCCACGATGGGACGCGTGAAGACCGCGTTCGACCCCGCCGGTATCGCGAATCCGGGAAAGATCTTCCCCACTCCGGGTCGCTGCCGCGAGTTCCAGCTCGCCGCCAGACGATGAGGGTGGCCGCCACCGGACGCATCCGTCCCTTGGACGCTGCAGCCTGCGCGCTGGCGGTCACGGAGTCCGCCGCGGCCTCGCGCAGCCTCCGGATCCGGGGCGCCGGCACGAAGGACTACCTCGGCGAGGTGCTGCCGACCGACGTCGTCCTGGATACGACCGCGCTCGCCGGCGTGGTCGCGCACGTTCCCGGCGACCTCACGGTCACCGTCGCGGCGGGCACGCGTTTCGCCGAGCTGCGCGCGGCGCTCGCGCGGGCCGGACAGTTCCTGCCGCTCGATCCACCTCACGCGGAAGCAGCCACGATCGGCGGGATCGTTGCAGCGAACAGCACCGGCTTCTGGCGCGCGAGGTACGGGGGCGTCCGCGATCTCCTTATCGGCACGACCGCGGTCCTCGGCGACGGCACCGTCGCACGCTCCGGTGGCCGCGTGGTGAAGAACGTCGCGGGCTACGACCTGAACAAGCTTTTCGTCGGCTCCCTCGGCACGCTTGGCATCCTCGTCGAGTGCACCTTCAAGGTCCTGCCGCGGCCACCCGTCAGCGCTGGCGCCCACGCGCACTTCGCGCGCAGCGCGGATGCGTTCGCCGCGGCCGATGCGATCGTTCGCACCTCCGCGCGCCCGGCAGCGCTCGCGATCTCGGGTGCACCCGGCCGTCCGTGGGAGCTTCTGCTCCTGGCGGAAGGCGATGCCGCGCCGGTCGCGCGCACGCTCGACCTCCTGTCACAGTCCGCGCGCACGCAGGGATCCAGCGCCCAGCACCACGACGGTGTGCCTGCGGTCCTTGCGACGCTGAATGACGTGTCGGCCCGCGGAGACGGCACCGTCGTTCGCGCAGCGCTGCCGCTCGCCGCGCAGCCCGCGTTCGCGACGACCGCGGCGCGGCTGGAAGGATTCGCGCAGCTCGTGGCCGACGCCGCGAGCGGGATCGTGCGCGTGGTGCTGCGCGGCGACGACGCGGTCGTCCTCGACGCCGCCGACGCGCTGCTTGCAGCGGCGCGAGTGTGCGGTGGGTCCGCACGGGTCGAACGACGGCCCGAGTCGCTGCGCGCGCGCCTTGGGGCGTGGGGCGACGCCGAGCCGGCCGGTCGCTTCCTCATGCGTCGACTGAAAGACGCGTTCGACCCCCGCGGCATCCTCGAGCCCGGACGATCCGCGGCCGGATGACGGGCTACCCGAACGCCGACGCGCCGTCCCCAGAGCTGCTGCAGCGCTGCGTGCACTGCGGCTTCTGCCTGCCGACGTGTCCCACCTACGCGGTCCTTGGCGTGGAGATGGACTCGCCCCGCGGGCGGATCCGGCTCATGGAGACGGTCTGGCAGGGTCGCGTCGATGTCACGAGCGATCCGTTCGAGTCGCACATGTACGGCTGCCTCGACTGCCGCGCGTGCGAGACCGCCTGCCCGTCCGGGGTCGAGTTCGGCAAGCTCATGGAAGGCGCGCGCTCGCAGATCGAAGCCGCGCGGCCGCGCTCGCTCTCCGAACGCCTGGTGCGGAGGGTCGCGTTCCACCTCCTCCTCCCGCGCCCCGCGGTCCTCGGTACCTTCGCGCACTTCTCGGTGCTTTCGAAGCGGCTCGGCGCCGCCGCAGTCCTACACGCGATCGGCAGGCGCGTCACCCTCGCACGCCGCCTCGCCGCGCTGCTCGACCTCGTCCCCGATCGCGCGTCCTCGCGAGCGCTGCCCGCCATGTATCCCTCACGTGGCGCACGGCGAGGTCGCGTTGCGCTGTTCACCGGCTGCGTCATGCGCGCGGCCTTCGCCGACACGAACGCGGCGACCGCGCGCGTGCTGTCGCGCAACGGATTCGAGGTGGTCGTGCCCGAGGCGCAGACCTGCTGCGGCGCGCTGCACGCGCACGCGGGAGAGCGAACGGACGCACGCGTCCTCGCGCGGCGCAACATCGCGGCGCTCGAGGGACTCGATGTGGACGCGTTCATCGTGAACGCGGCCGGATGCGGCGCTGCGCTGAAGGAGTACGGCTGGCTCCTGAAGGATGACCCGGCGTGGTCGGAGCGCGCCACCCAGTTCGCGGCGCGCGTGAAGGACGCGAGCGAATTCCTCGGCGACGCCGGCCTCACCGCGGCACCGGGCCCGGTCCGCGCCCGCGTCGCGTACGACGATCCGTGCCACCTGCTGCACGGGCAGCGCATAAGCGAGCAGCCGCGCGCACTGCTGGCCGCGATCCCCGAGCTGCGTCTGATGCCGCTGACCGAGGCCGACTGGTGCTGCGGCAGCGCGGGCACGTACAACGTCACGCAGCCCGAGCTCTCCGCCAAGCTCCTCGAGCGCAAGGTCGGCCACATCACGAGCAGTGGCGCGGAGCTGGTCGTGACCGCGAACCCGGGCTGTCAGATGCAGATCGCGGCCGGCCTGCGCGCGGCGCGCGCCCAGGTTACCGTCATCCACCTCATGGACCTTCTCGATCGCGCCTATTCGGACGCGGAGCAGTGAGCTGCAGCTGACCGACGCGACCGCACTGCTGTTCCAGATCGCGGTCATCTTCGTAGCGGCGAAGGTGTCGTCGGAGTTCGCGATCCGTCTCGGCGGCGTCGCGCTCGTGGGCGAGATCATCGCCGGCGCGGTCCTCGGGCCGCACGGCCTCGGGATCATCCAGGAGAACCAGCTCGTCGAGGGCCTGGCGGAGCTCGGTGTCGTCGTGCTGCTCTTCAGCGTCGGCCTCGAGACCGAGTGGCATCAGCTCCGCGACGTGGGCGCACGTGGCATGGTCGTGGGAACCGTGGGCATCGTGCTGCCGTTCATCGGCGGCGTGGCCATCGCGGCGATCAGCGGCCACCAGACGATCACCGCTCTCTTTGTGGGTACGGCGCTCGTGGCGACGAGCGTCGGCATCACGGCTCAGGTGCTCGCGGAGCTGGGGCTGCTGAAGCAACGCGAGTCGCTGATCATCCTTGCGGCCGCCGTCGTGGACGACGTCCTCGGACTTCTGGTCCTAGCCGTCGTGACGTCCGTCGGGGCCGGGGCGCTCGATCCCGCGCGCATCGTCATTCTCCTGATCGAGACGGCCGTCTTCGTGGCGATTCCCCTCACGATCGGGCGCATCGGCTTCCGCGTGCACGGTCATCGCTCGCAGCTGCTCCGCATCCCCCACGGCGCTCTCTCGGTCGCCCTCGTCATCTGCTTCCTCTTCGCGGTCCTCGCCGGTTCGATCGGGCTGGCCGCCATCGTCGGCGCCTATCTCGCCGGACTCATCGTCGCCGAGCTGTCCGACGAGCTGGAGCTGAAGCGAGACCTCTCGCCGATCCGCGCCCTGCTCGTGCCGTTCTTCTTCGTCCTCACGGGCGCCCGCTTCGATTTCACGACCATGCTCGAGCCCGGGGCGCTCGTACTGGGCTTCGCGCTCACCATCATCGCCATCCTGACGAAGCTCGTCGGCTGCGGCCTGGCGATGTGGGGCACGAGCCTTCGCTCGGCCGTGCGTGTGGGCGTCGGGATGGTCCCCCGTGGTGAAGTCGGCCTCGTCGTCGCGTCGCTCGGTCTCGCGGCCGGCGTCATGGACGGGCCGCTCTACGGCGCAGTGCTCATGATGGTGGCCGTGACCACACTCGCCGCGCCACTCCTGCTGGGTCCGGCCTTTCGGTTCCGAGCGCGATGACCGCCTCGAAGACCGAATTCCGCCGCAAGCTCGACCGCGCACTCGACTCCGACAAGCTGCGCGTCGCGCTCCATCGCGCGCTACCGGCGCTCGGTCTGCGCCGCGCCGACCGCATGCGCGAGGTCGATTGGCCGGCGCTGCGCGCCGACCTCACCGAGCGCAAGAAGCGCGCGATCGACGACATGCCCGCGCTGATCGATCGCTTCACGCGTGAGGCCGAGGCGGTTGGGGCGAAGGTCTACCGCGCTGTGGACGCCGAAGAGGCGCGCAGGGTCGTGAC
>JANNUM010000060.1:0-8230 GCA_031395235.1 Chloroflexota bacterium | reverse complement strand
ATGAACTTGTTGAACATCTCCTCGATGCTCGAGCGGACCGCTTTCGCGTCCGCGAGATCGAGGCGCGGGTCGAGGTTGTTGATGATCCGCGTCTGGAGCTTGATGCGGACGTCGCGGTTCGCATCGCGTGCGGGCGAGCTGCTCTGGCTGAGGGGTCCTTCGGACGGTGGCTTGGGGGGTCCGCCTCCCGGAGGTGGCGGCGTGCCCGGTGCCTGGGGCGCGGCGGGCTGCTGCCCAGCAGGACGTTGACCTTCGATGCGCCTAAGCAGTGACATCTGTCCTAAGAAACCCTCATCTCCGGCTCCCGTTATGGCGGGCGCCTGCTCCCTCGGCGATTGAGTCTACGTCCATCCGCATGGATTCTGGCCGCTCTTTTGGGGGATCAGACCGGTGACGAATGCGTGCGGGTCGCGACCTAGCGGGCTCCGAAGAGTTTGAGCCCGCCGCGCGCGGGCGTTTGCTTGCCCGCCGCCGCGGGAGCGGTCTCGGCCGTGGCGACCTTTTGTGCGAGCGCGAAGATGTCCTTGGCGACCTGGCTGTCGCGGTGGCTGATGACGAAGGGGACACCGCGGTTGACGGCCAAAACGAGCGTCCGGCCGTCGGAGACGATCGTGTGTGGGATCTTGCGACCGAGGCTCGCCTCGACGTCCGACGCCTTGATGCCGCCGGAGCTGTCGTTACGGTTGGCGACCAGCTGCACCTTGGCGTCGTCGTAACCAAGCTTCTCGACGACGTCCATGAAGACGCGGACGTTCTTCAGGCTGGTGATCTCGAGAGTCATCAGCGTCAGGATCACGTCGGCGACGTCGAGCATCGTGATCACCTGCTCCTGGAACGACGGCCAGGTGTCCACGACGATGTAAGCGTAGCGCTCGCGCAGGAGCTCGAGGACGTGCTTCATGTGCGCGCCGGTGATGAGCTCGGTCGACTCGGGCGTCGGCGGCGCGAGCATCACTTTGATGCCGGTCGAGTGCTGGACGAGGATCGACTCGACGACGTCGGAGTCGGCCGTCTCGAACGAACCGATGAGATCCGCGATCGTCTTCGCCTTTGGGCTCATGTTGAGGATCACGGCGATGTCGCCAAAAGGCAGGCTGCCGTCCACCAGGACCACGGGCTTCCCCGTGAGCTGGTGCAGCGCGACCGCGAGGTTCGTGGAGATGGTCGTGCGGCCGACGCCGCCCTTGGGTGAGAAGAACGTGATGATCTTGCCGGTCTCGCGTCCCGTCCCCGCCGCGACAGCGGGCCCACCCGCCACGGGCGCTGGCGCGACCGGCGCGTAGCGCGCTCGGCGCACCTTCTCGAGCTCGTGGACGTGGCGGATGGAGTTGATCAGCTCGTCGGCGGAGAACGGCTTCACCAGGAACTCGCGCGCGCCGGCGAGCATCGAGCGGCGCAGGTAGTCCTGCTCGCCCTGGACGCTCATCATGATGATCGGCGACTCCGGGACCGTGTTCGAGATGATCTCGGTGGCCGTGATCCCATCCATGTCCGGCATGTTGATGTCCATGAGGATCACGTGAGGCCGATGCTGCTTGGCCATGTTGACGGCTTCCTGCCCGCCGCCGGCCGTAGCGGCGACCTCCATGTCGGGCTCGAACCCGATCAGCTTCGCGAGGTTCTCTCGCGTGTCGGCGATGTCGTCGACGATGAGGATGCGGATCTTTTCGCCGTCAGCCAAGCGTCATCGCTCCCCTATTGATGCTCGCGCGAGTCTAAACGGTCACCTGTACGTAGCCCGCCGCCTCCAGAGCCAGCGCGAGCAGCCCGCCTAAACCGAGCGCAACGCCGTACGGGATCGAGGACTTGAGGATCCCCGCAAGTGTGCTTGGCGCAGCGCCCGCCGCTGGGCGGGCAAGCTTTCGCGACACGATGAATCCGACGGCAAGGACGCCGCCGATGAGAGCACCGTAGACCGCCGCATAGAGGAGGAAGTTGATGCCACGGAGCGCGCCGATCGCCATGAGGAGCTTGGCGTCGCCGGCCTTGAGGCCGCCCGCGGCGTAGAAGGGATACGAGATCGCGAAGGCGAGGATGAGCGCGGCGACGTGGTCGACGAGCCCGCCGGTGAACAGACCGCCCGGCACGCCTTCGAGCGCGCCGAAGACGACGCCGACGAGCATCGCCGGGTATGTGAACGCATTGGGGATGCGGAGAAAACGCCAGTCCGTGTACATGACGGCAACGAGGAGCGCGGCGAGAGTGACGTTCTCAATGACCCGCAGAACCTCGAGGCTGAAGATCTGGGCGCTCCCTCTCTAAAGATGATGAGCGGCGCCGATAAGGGCGCCGCTCATCCGCATCGACAGCTTTCGCGCGCTAGGTGAGGTTGTTGCCGATGTTGCTGAAGATGTTCTGGATCTGCCCACGCAGGAAGACCATCGCGACGATGACGGCGATGGCGATGACTGCGATGATGAGTGCGTATTCGACGAGGCCCTGGCCTTCGTCTTCACGGATGAATGCGAGCATTACGTTCCCCCTTTCTCGTTCCCTAGTGGCGTGCCCCTTGGCGCCGTGAGTGTGCCTGCCAGAGCGGCTTGCCAGCCAGTAGGAAGGTCGTACTAGGAGCATTTTGTCAATGAATTTAGACTCCGCGCCGAGGAAGGGGGTCCAAATCTATGGCGGCTGAGGCTGCAGCGGTCGCGGTAACCACGAACAAAGCCGGCTTCTGGGTCCGATTCTTCGCGGTCCTTATCGACGGGCTCGGTGTCGGCATCGTGTCGAACATCATCACCGGCTTGATGGGCGCCGACCCGATGAGCGCGAGCGGCAGCTCTATCCAAACGCTCCTCAGCGTCCTGTATTTCTGCTACTTCTGGTCGGCGCAGGGCGGCGGGCAGACGCTCGGCATGCGCGTGCTCAACATCAAGGTCGTACGGACGGACGGGTCGTCCCTCACGATCCTGCAAGCGTTCATCCGCTACATCGGACTCGTCGTCTCCATCGCGTGCCTCTTCATCGGCGTCATCTGGGCCGCGTTCGACGCGAACAAGCAGGGCTGGCACGACAAGATCGCCAGCACCTATGTCGTCCGGACCTAAGAACTCTTAGAGCCGCTCGCACGCGGTCGTGACGCGGACGTGTACGCGCTCGATGCGCGTACCGTCCTGCGTCGTTACCGCCGGCGTGACGTCCCCGCCGGTGAGGTCGCCGTCATACGGATGCTCGTCCGCCACGCGCGGCTGCTCGCCGACCTGCACCGACGACTGCACGGCATCGCGGCGCCCGAGTGGCTGCCAGCGATCGGACCGGGTGGCGCGGTGATCCACCTCGACCTTCACCCGGACAACGTCATGCTCCACGGCAACGGCGCGCTGTTCATCGACTGGGCGAACGCGCGCGCGGGCCACTGGGCCGACGACGTCCGCGCGCACCTGCCGGCCGCGATCGAGCGTCGCCTGTCGGATCCGAACATGACCGCGCGCGAGCGTGAGCTCATCCCGCTGGTCCGCGTGTAGCGAACCGCCCGCCTACCTGGTCCGAGCGCTCAGCTCTCCTGCCAGCGCAGCAGGTTCAAGTCGGCGTCGTATTCGAACTTTGCTTGGAACGTCGTCCCGTCCTCGAGGAGACGTGGGAAAAAGATCGCGTCGGCCGGGGGGATCGTCAGCTTCGCCACCTCGTCGACCGGCACCCAGCGGAACTCGCCGATGCCCGGCGCGGGCGTGAACGTCCCGTCGAAGTCCCACGCCACGAAGATGAACGTGAGCCACTGGTAGTCGGCGCGGGGCGACGTCTCGGTCATCACCGCGCGAAGCACCGGTCGTTTGATCGCCAGCCCCGTCTCCTCACGCATCTCGCGCACCGCACACTCGGCCGGAGACTCGCCGTGACCCAGCTTCCCGCCCGGCGCGACCCACAGCCCGCGGTTCGGCGCGGTGGTCCGCCGCAGCAGGAGCACCTGTTCGTCGCGCAACGCATACACGAGCGTCGCGAGCTTCAGCGGCGGCTTCGCGACGACGCTGCGCGGCCGGCTCGGGATCCAGCGCGGGACGTGCTCGAGGTACGCCTCGTACGCCGGACCGAATCGTTGCCGCAGCTTCGGCTCTTCATAGACGATCACGAAGAAGTTCATGAGGGTCCACGCGACGACGGTCCACGCGAGAAGGGCGACGGATCCGTAGAACATCGCCTCGCCGAGGAGGATCGTCGCGACCGCGACATACATCGGGTTGCGCATCCAGCCGTACAGGCGACCGGTGACGAGCCGGTGAGGCGGATCGTATGGCGCGGGCGTGCCTTCGCCCTCCACGATGAACCCGGCGAAGCACCAGGCGAGGATCGCGATGCCGAGCACCAGCGGCACCAGCCCGACGAGGCGCAGCACCCCGCCTTCGCCTTCGATGCCGGTCGCACGCAGGATGAGCGCCGGGATGACGACGAGGATCGTCGCCGGCACCAGCGCGCCGAAGACAAGCGTGCGCAGGAATCGGCCACCCACTCACGCGGAGAGTAGCGATAGCAGCGGCGGACCAAGAAACACGACGAGCAGGGCGGGCAGGATCGTGAGCGACAGGGGGAACAGCATCAGCACCGGGAGCCGCCGTGCGTCCGCCTCGGCGCGTCGGCGATGGGTCGTGCGGAGGGCGTCCGCCTGTATGACCAGCAGCCCGGCGAGTGGCGCGCCGAAGCGTGTCGCGGCGACCACCAGCGCGGCGACGCGCGCGTCGTCACCGCCGCGCCCGAACCCGCGCAGCGCGTCAGGGAGCGAGCGCCCGAGCGCAAGGTCGGCGAGGAGCCTGCGCGCGTCGGGCAGGCGACCGAAGCGTGGCGCGCGCTCGACGAGCGCCGCGAGTGCACGCTCGAACGTGAGCCCTGCTTCCAGACCCACGACGACAGCGTCGAGGAAGGTCGCGAGATCTGGTGGCGGCGCCGTGGCACGCACGATGCGCCAGAGCCACAACGCGCCGACGACCTCGAGCGTGAGAGCGATGCCCAGGAGACCGATGCCTTCACCCAGGAAGATCGCCACGTAGTCCGGGGTCGCGAGCGCGAAGAACAAGGCGCCAAGAGGCGCGAGAGCGACGAGCACGATCGCGGACAGGCGTCCCTGCGCCGTGAGCGCCGCGCGCTCGTCCTCGAGCGCGAGCCTCCCGCGCATGAGGGCCGCGACGCGAGCGAGACTGCCACCGATGCGCCCGCCACTGCGCGCAAACGCGGCGAGCACGACCGCGAGCGGCGCGACGTCCTCGTCGGGCACCACGCCCGCGTAGGCGCCGAGCGCATCGCCGACGGGTGCGCCGAGCGTGAGCGCAGACGCGGCGCGACGGGTCGGCGCGGCGAGGCCCGGCGGCAGGGTCGGTGCGACCTCCGCCAGCGCGACCGGCAGCGAAAGTCCGCTCGTGAGCGCCGCGGCCACCGCGTCGACGAGCGCGGGAAGGGCGGCGCGCGTCTCGCGGGTGCGCGCGGTACGAGCGCGTTCCACGACACGGCGCACTGCATCGACGAGGCGGCGATCGAGGATGGCCGCGGCGAGCGCGGCCGCGGCGCCCAGCACGAACAGCATCGTCACGCCGCGACGCTCCGCAGCTCGTAGCCATCGGTGACGCCGGGGATCAGCTCGGCGATCTCGACGATGCGACGGCGACCATCCTCGCCACGCTCCTGATGCACCACGAGATCGATGCCGCGTCTGATCTGCTCGCGGATCGCGGCCAGTGGCAGGTCCACACCGCCCATGAGCGCCATCGTCTCGACGCGTAGCAGGGCGTGATAGGCGCCGTTCGCGTGCGCGGTGGTCAGCGATCCGCGATGGCCGGTGTTCATCGCCTGGAGCATGTCGAGGGCCTCGCCGCCGCGGACCTCCCCGACGACGATCCGATCCGGTCGCATCCGAAGTGCGGCTCGCAGAAGAGCGCGCACGTCGACGGCGCCCGTCCCCTCGACGCTGGGCGCTCGCGTCTCGAGCGCAACGACGTTCGGCTGGGGCAACCGGAGCTCGGCCGCATCCTCGATCGTGACCACCCGCTCGCGCTCCCCGAACGCATACCCGAGCGCGTTGAGCGTCGTCGTCTTCCCGCTGGACGTGCCGCCCGAGACGAGGATCGTGCGCCGCTGACGCACCGCAGTGACGAGGAGATCCATCGTCTCGCGCGAACAGGTGCCCAGGCGAACGAGGTCGTCGGGTGTCAGCGGACGGCTCGCGAAGCGGCGGATCGTGAGCACCGGCCCGTGGAGCGAGATCGGGGGGATCACGGCATGCACGCGCGAGCCGTCGGGCAGTCTCGCGTCGACGAGCGGCGTCGCCAGGTCGATGCGTCGTCCGAGCGGCGCGACGAGCCGCTCGATCAGGACGAGTATCTCGTCGGGATCCGCGAAGCGGATGCCGGTGTCCTCCAGACGTCCATCTCGCTCGACCCATACGCCACGCGTGCCGTTCACCATCACCTCGCTCACGCGCTCGTCACGCAGCAGCGGCGCGAGCGCGGCGAGCCCGAACAGCCGGTCTTCGAACCAGCGCTCGAGATCGCGCAGCTCGCCGGATGGCACGACGACACGCTCCGAGGACAGCGCCGCTCGTAGCGCCGCCGGAAGCTGATCGCGTCGCGGCCGTCCGTCCTCCGCCTCGCGCAGTCGTGCCACGATGGCGCGCTCGAGCCGCGCGCGAACGCCTTCGGAAGTCATGACGCGTCGAGGGCGATGAGCTCCGAGAGCTCGTCGTACGCGCGGCCGAGCGCACCGCCAGCGGCGCGCCGGCCCGAGAGCGCAGCGCCGACCGCGGCCTCGTCGCGCGGCAGAGCGCGGAACGCCACGCGCTCGCCGATCCGCGCGGTGCGTGCCTGCGACGCCATGAGCCACGCAGCGCTGGGGACCTCGCTCGCGTCGAGCGTCGCAAGGGAGAGCGGGTCGTCGTAGGAGAGCACCAGCACGCGGTCGGCGAGGGCTGCGAGAGCCCGACCGCGTTCATCCGCCAGCGTCGGCGCATCGACGAGCACCAGCTCGGCGAGCGACGCCGCCGCGCGCACCGCCGATTCCGCGAGCGCGCGAGTTGGCGCGATCGGCGCGCCTCCGATCACCCGCAGGCCCGCGCTCTCAGTGGCGACGACAGCGAGGTGCTCGGCGGTCAGCTCGTCCGTGAGCCCTTCGAGCTCGGCCCAGGTCCGCGGCGCGCACCCGAGCCACCATCCGAGCGCGCCCGTGCCGGTCGCATCGACGGCCGCGACACCGAGTCGTGGCGCAAGGCGTCGCGCGAGATTCGCGGCGAGCAGGCTCCGTCCGACGCCGCCACGCGTTGCCGTGATGACGACGACTCGCGTCGCACGTCGCGGCGTCCGCGGTAGAGCGGCGACGACGAGCGGTCCGAGGGCCGCAGGTTCGCATGTCGCGGCGATCGAGGACGCGTCGTACCCGAGAGCCGCGGCGAGCGAGCGCTCCGCTTCGCCCGCGACCGCGACCCGCGGGATGGTGGACTCGTGCGCGGCGGCGGCGGCGCAGGCGGAGGCGTCGCGCAGATCCACAAGGACGAGTTCGGGTCGACCCGCGTCGCACGGCTCGAGACCCAACGTCGCCGCCGCGGCGCGAAGGTCGTCGCCACCACAGATCGCGGCACGCGGACTCACGCGCTCGGCCGCGTCAGCGTGCGGACCGTCAGCGTGCGGACCGCAGGAGCGGCACGAGCAAGAGTCCGCCGCCGCGCGCGATCGCGATCGCGCTCGCCCCCTCTTCGTCCACCTCGAGCACGACGCCACGCTCGTCCGCAGCCATGACCCGCGCGGCGTACGCGACCGGGACCGCGTACGCGCGATCACCCTGGCGGACGGCAAGGACATCGATCAGATCACCGATGCGGACGCCTGGCACGGGCGCCGCGAGCCAGGCAGCCGGAAGGCTCATCGCCCACGTGGACGGCGAGAGCGCGTCGGCGAGTGACGCCGGTGCCGCCGGAGCAGCCGCCCCACCCATCTCAACGCCGAGCGCGCCGAGCGTCAGCAGCGCCGAGGCCGCGCCGAGTGCGATACGGCGGGTGGGTAGGCGGCGGCGCGTCGCGGTCAGCGCGGGGAGCATGCGTCCGCCGGTAGAGCCGCGCGGTGCAGCCGACCGGCATGGTGGAGCTCGATCTCGATGGTCGTGCCGACGCACCGTGCCTCGACCGCGCCGTCGAACCCCGCGCCGTTGCGCGCCGCAGCCTCTGCGGCGGCGGCGCGCGCGGACTCGCGCGTCGCGGGGTGCGCGAGCATGCCGGCGACGTCCGCTGTGGGACGCGGAACGTCGAAGGCGTGAGCCCGGATCG
>JANNUM010000015.1:0-2345 GCA_031395235.1 Chloroflexota bacterium | reverse complement strand
CGATCCGTGAGGCGATGAATGTCGAAGTGTTCCGCCCTGCGCCGGCTGGACGGTGGTCATCCCTGCTTTCGGCCACCGAGGGGACGCGGATACTCGACCGCCTTCGGCGCGAACGGCGAGTTCGGATGATTGCGGACGTCGCCTCTGTCGATATCGGGTTCGTCACCGGAGCGAACGACTTCTTCGTGCTCACCCGCGTCGAGGCAAGACGGAACGGCCTGCGTCGGGCACTCCTGCGGCCGGCGATAGTCCGGCCGGGGCAGCTTCGCGGGGCGATCCTCTCGGAGAGCGATGCATCTGACCTGCTCGAGTCCGAGCGGTGTTTGCTCCTCAGTCTCAGCGCGTCGGGACTTGATCGCGCGACGACGGATCTCGGTCGCTATCTTCGTCGCGGAAAGCGCCTCGGGATTCACCGCGGATACAAGTGCAGCGTGCGGAACCCGTGGTACGTGGTCCCTGGAATCCGTGTACCCGATGCCTTCATGTCGTACATGTCGAACGTCACTCCGCGGATCGTTCTCAATGAGGCCGGCTTCAGCTCGTCCAATCTCGTTCATCAACTCACGTTCCACCTGACCGAGCGGAACCACGCCCGGGCGTACATCGCCGCGCTGCACTCCTCGCCCGCGCTGCTGTCGTTCGAGTTGGAGGGCCGTTCCTACGGTGGTGGAGTCCTCAAGCATGAGACCAAGGAAGCCGAGCGGGTGCTCTTTCCGTTCGACGACGCTATCGCAGAGGATCTTGCGATGCTCTTGCCTGCGGTCGACCTGGCACTGCGCGATCGCGGAGCCGAGGCAGCCGCGGCTCTCGTTGACGCTGCGCTCGTGGGGGAGGGGCTTCTCACCGAGGACGACCTCGCTGCCATCCGTCAGTCACGGGCGCAGCTGCACGCTCGCCGAGTCGGGCGGGGGAGGACCGCATAGTGCCGATCGATAGCGCACAGCTGCTCGAGGCGCTCCGCGCCGTGCAGTCGGTGTACGACCCAGCGACGACGTCCGTCCGCACCGGAAGAGTGATCGCGCCGCTCCACGAGTACTGCGCCTACGAGCTCCGGCGCACGACGCACGCTGGAAGGCACTTGCCGATCGAGCACATCCATCCTGCGCCTCCGACGCGAGCCGAGGCGAAGAGCCGGATGCGAAAGGCGGTCGAGGAGAAGAGGCCGAAACGGCTGCGGATCCTCGGTGCGTACATGCCAAAGGAAGTCGACGTAGCGCTGGTCCCGCCGAACAGCGGACCCTTGCTCGCGGTGTCCGTCAAGAGCCAGATGAGCTCGATCGTAAAGAACACGATCAATCGCTTTGAGGAATACGTTGGCGATGCAACAAACCTGCACACCCGCTTCCCGATGCTCGTATTCGGGTTCTTGATGCTGATCCCCGTCACGGCCGAGACGTATGTCGGCGGCGAGCCCACCGACGGCCTGCGACGGATCGCGGCTCTTCTTGAGCGCTCGAACGCGCGCACGAAGATCGGTGAGCCGGCAGGAAGTTACGACGCGAGCGCGCTGCTCCTGGTCGACTTCAAGAGCTCGTCACCTCGCCTCGTCGCGGACTATCCGAGTCCGAAGACACAGTCGATGCTCCGCATCGAGAACTTCTTTGATCGGCTCGCTCAGCTCTACTTCGAGCGCAATCAGTTCGTCTAGCTATACGGACCTGCTCCGCTCAACCGGGGCGGACGGTACCTTCCGCGACTACAGCGGAGCCTCGATCCGCATCGCTTTCGCGCCGGACCGCAGCGCTGCGCTCGCGAGGATCCGCCCGAGGCCCCGGCCCATCCACGAACGCTCGAACAGCACCTTGCCGACGTGCCACATCACGTTCGGCGCGCGAAGACGCACGGTAGGCGCGGGCGTCGCGTAGAAGTCGCCCTCCGCGAAGGCTGCGCGTCCACCGCCGAGCTCGACCCAGCAGTAGCCGTGGCCGTCGAACGTGCGCGGAGCGACACCCTGGAACGACGCGGCGATCTGGTGAGCGACCGCGATGGCCTCGCCGTGAGCGAACACGCCGGCCCGCGGGAGCGGCTTGCCGTTCGCGAGCGTGATCGTCGTGACATCGCCGACCGCGTACGTGTCGGCGTAGCGCGTCCGCAGGGTGCGCGGATCGACGGGGATCCAGCCGCTCTCGTTCGCGAGTGTGGAGCGGCGCACGACCTCAGGCGGGCGGTGCGGCGGCACGGCGGCGAGGAGGTCGAACGGCTCGCGCGCGCCGTCGGTGAAGACGAGCTCGCGACGGGCGGCGTCGATCGTGGCGAGCGGACGGCTGGTGTGCAGCGCGATCCGCCGGTCGGCGAGGAGCTGCGTGACCGCGCCGCCGAGCACCGGTCCCGCGACCGGCATCGGC
>JANNUM010000011.1:0-1557 GCA_031395235.1 Chloroflexota bacterium | reverse complement strand
GAAAGCACGACGTGGCCGACCTTGACGCCGTCGTCGGTGCCAAGCCCGAGCACGATTGAGTGGAGGACGCCGGTGGGGTCGCGCGCGATGACGGGAGCGGGCACGCTCTCGAAGGGAACGGTCCGCTGGAGCGCCAGGAGCCGCTGGGCCTGCTGGCCGGCGATGGCCTGCTCGCGTAGCCGTACGTTGTCCAGCGTCAGCCGGTCGTTCTCGGTCTGCAGGCGCGAGTTGTCGTCGCGCAGGCGGTCGATCTGCGCGATCGCGGACGCAAAGCGGTCACCGGCGGCTCCCACGTCGGCGAGCACTCGCTGCACCGGGACGAGGAGCTGGGTGACGAAGGTCGACGAGCCGCGCACGACGTCGGTGTTCCGGAGTGCCAAGAGCAGCAGGGACACGACCACGAGCAGCACGAAAGGCCGAAGAACACCGCTCTGGGTACGACGCGCGCGACCGAAGCTCGTCATGCGGAGACGTTAACGCGGGACCGCGGAATATGTCTCCATCACGAGGCTTCTTTCGTACTTCACCAGGTCCTCGACGATCATGCCGCAGCCCCGGACGACGCAGGTGAGGGGGTCCTCGGCGACGTGGACGGCCATCTGCGTCGCCTCGGCGACCCGCGTGTCCAGCCCGCGCAGGAGCGCGCCGCCGCCCGCGAGGTAGATGCCCTGGTCCATGACGTCGGCGATGAGCTCGGGCGGCGTCTCCTCGATCGTCGCCTTGATCGCGTCGACGATGGATTCGATCGACGGCTCGATGGCCTCGCGGATCTGCGCGCTCGTGACCTCGATCGACCGCGGTAGTCCGGTGAGCAGGTCGCGGCCACGGAAGTACGTCGAGACCTCTTCATCGAGCGGATACGCGGAGCCGATCGCGATCTTGATGTCCTCCGCCGTCCGCTCGCCCATCAGCAGGTTGAACTCGCGTCGCGCGTACTGGACGATGTCGCTGTCCATCTCGTCACCGCCGATGCGGATCGAACGCGAGATGACGATGCCGCCGAGCGATGTGACCGCGACCTCGGTCGTGCCACCGCCGATGTCGACGATCATCGATCCCGTCGGCTCGTTCACCGGAAGCCCCGCTCCGATCGCCGCGGCCATCGGCTCCTCGACCAGGCGCGCCCACCTCGCGCCGGCGGAGACCGCCGCGTCCTGCACCGCACGCTTCTCGACCTCGGTGACGCCGGACGGGATGCCGATGATCACGCGCGGCCGCGGGAACATCAGTGCGCGCTCGTGCACCTTGCGGATGAAGTAGTTGAGCATCTGCTCGGTGATGTCGAAGTCGCTGATGACGCCGTCCTTGAGCGGACGGATGGCGACGATGCTCGCGGGCGTGCGCCCCACCATCCGTTTCGCCTCGGCGCCGATCGCGAGGATCTGGCCCGTCCGCTGATCCTTGGCGACGACCGACGGCTCCGCGATGACGATGCCGCGCCCGCGCACGTGCACGAGGGTGTTCGCGGTGCCGAGGTCGATGCCGATGTCGCGTGAGAACAGGCCAAAGAGACCGTCGAACAAAGGTGGGGATACCCCTTCCAGACGCGGAGCCGTG
>JANNUM010000513.1:0-2900 GCA_031395235.1 Chloroflexota bacterium | reverse complement strand
TCCTCACCTTCAATCGCCCCGCGGCGCGCAACGCGATGACCTGGGCGATGTATCAGGGTCTGTACGACGCCTGCGAACACGTCGACGGCGACGACCGCGTCCGCGTCTTCGTACTTCGCGGCGCCGGCGACAAGGCTTTCGTCGCCGGTACGGACATCTCGCAGTTCCGCGAGTTCACGACGCCGCAGCACGCTCTCGACTACGAGCAGAAGCAGAACCGCAACATCGGGCGCCTCGAGGAGCTCAAGAAGCCGACGATCGCGATGATCCGCGGCTTCGCGGTCGGCGGCGGCGCGAACAGCTCGCTCGCGTGCGACCTGCGCATCGCCGCGACCGACGCGCGTATCGGCGTGCCGATCGCGCGAACGCTGGGCAACACGCTCTCGCTCGCGACCGTCGCGCGTCTGGTCGCGCACATCGGCCCGGCGCGGACGAAGGAGCTTCTATTCACCGGGCGGCTCATCGACGCCGAGGAGGGCAAGGCTGCGGGCCTGTTCGCGGATGTGGTCGAGCCCGAGCGGCTGGAAGCGCGCACGATGGAGATCGCCGAGCAGATCGCCGCAAACGCCCCGCTCACCATCCGCTCGATCAAGGAAATGGTGCGCCGGCTCATGGTCCAGGCGCGCAGCGCGGAGGTCGACGACCTGGTCCAGATGGCCTACCAGAGCGAGGACTTCAAAGAGGGCGTCGACGCGTTCCTCAACAAGCGCGCGCCGCGGTGGAAGGGCCGGTGAGCCAACGCCCGAAGCGCGCGCACGAAGGCCGCGGCTTCGCGCTGGACGACATCCGCGTCCTCGAGCTGTCGAACTTCATGGCCGGTCCGTACTGCGGCATGTTGCTCGCCGACATGGGTGCCGACGTGATCAAGGTCGAGAATCCCGCGGGCGGCGACTTCACGCGGCTCGCCGGTCCGTTCATGGACGGGCAGTCGGCCGGATTCGTCGCCGTGAACCGCAACAAGCGGTCGATCGCGCTTGACCTCAAGAGCGAGCGCGGCCGCACGATCTTCCTCGATCTCGTGCGCACCTCCGACGTGGTGATCGAGAATCTGCGCCCCGGCACGCTCGACGACCTGCGTATCGGCTACAGCGTGCTGAATGAGATCAATCCCGCCGTCATCCTCAGCTCCACCAGTGGCTTCGGCCAGACGGGCCCGTATCGCAAGCGCGCGGCGCTCGATCTGATCGTGCAGGGAATGAGCGGGCTCATGTCGATCACCGGCGAGGAAGGCCGCCCGCCGGTGAAGGTCGGGGTGCCGCTCGCCGATCTCTCGGCCGGCCTCTTCGCGGCCTACGCGATCCTCGCGGCGCTGCGCGCGCGCGACCGCGATGGGCTCGGGCAGCACATCGACATCTCGTTGCTGGAGAGCGCGATCGCGCTCGAGGTCTGGGAGACGAGCTCGTACTTCGCGACCGGCGAGGTGCCGAAACCGCTCGGCAGCGCGCACCGGATCAACGCGCCGTATCAGGCGGTGAAGACCGCCGACGGCTACATCACCATCGGCGCGACGACGCCAGTCAACTGGCGCGCGTTCGCGGCGTCGCTCGGCCTCGCGCACCTCGACGCCGACGAGAGGTTCGCGACGGGACCGCTGCGCCGCAAGAACTACCGCGAGCTCGCGCTGCTCATCGAAGAGGTGACGACCACCGACACGAGCGACCACTGGTACCGGCTCCTCGAGAAAGCCGGCGTGCCGTGCGGCGTGCTGTACACGCTCGACCAGGTGCTCGCCGATGAACACGTGCAGGCGCGCGGCTTCGTCCGCGAGCTCGAGCACACGACCCTGGGACGCATCCGCGCTACCGGATCGCCCGTCCGACCATCACGCACGCCGATCCGTCTCGAGCGCGCCGGGCCGCTCCTCGGGGAACACACGGTCGAGATCCTCGCGGAGCTCGGCATCACAGATGGCCACGATCTCGAGCGGACCGGGGTCGTCGCGAGCCGGAGCTGATCGTTGTCCACCTTCATCGAGAACGCCATCCGGTGGGCGCTCGCCGTGGTCGCGGCGCATCAGTACGTCCTGCTCTTCGCGATCATCTCGGTCGAGGAAGCGGGTATCCCCCTCCCCGCTCCCGGCGATCTCGTCATCGCCTTCTACGGCCATCGAGCGAACGGCGACCCGTACGAGCTCGCGCAGGTGATCCTCGTCTGCGCCGCGGCCTCCACTGCCGGGACGCTCGTCCCCTACGCGATCGCGCGTCGCTTCGGTCTACCGGTCGCGCACAAGCTCGCGGGCTGGATCGACGTGGACACGCGGCGTGTTGATGAATGGATCGAGCGCGTGCACCGTGGTGGGTTCCGCGCGGTGCTCATCGGCCGGCTCATCCCCGGCCTGCGCGTCGCGATGTCGCTCGTCGCCGGTACGGCGCACGTTCCGGTGCCGCAGTTCGCGGCGGGTGTGTTCGTCGCGGGTGTGATCTACTGGACCGGCAGGGTCATGTTGGGTGCATTCCTGGGACCCCGGGTCGAGGACCTGGTCGCGCCGGCGTACATCGGATACATCGTCGTGCTCATCCCCATCGTCTTCGTCGGTTACCTGGTGTTCCGCTTTCTTCGCGCGCGTCGCCGGAGACGCGCGCTGGCTAGAGTCGCGTGACCGTGGCTTGCAGATACGCCGCCGTCGATGCCGGGCAGCATGACGTCGAGAACGACGAGGTCAGGCGGCCGATCGCGCGCGGCGACGAGCGCGCCGGGACCCTCGGCCGCGACCTCGACCTCGTAGCCCTCGTATGCCAGCGCCCGCCGGAGCGACGCGCCGAGACGAGCGTCGTCGTCCACCACGAGGATCCGCCTGCGCGAGCTCACCGGACGGAGGTTAGCGGCCGGAACTCATCCTGCGTGCTTTGTCTTCGGTGCGCGCGCGGTTCGTGGTGCCCTTTTGCTTGCCGGCCTTTTGG
>JANNUM010000052.1:0-2411 GCA_031395235.1 Chloroflexota bacterium | reverse complement strand
CAGAGCTGGCTGCTGTTCAGCGGCAACTTCTCATGGCT
The DNA here is from genome assembly GCA_031395235.1 of Chloroflexota bacterium. GTDB lineage: Bacteria > Chloroflexota > Limnocylindria > P2-11E > P2-11E > CF-39. The sequence goes on along the minus strand of JANNUM010000052.1, from coordinate 2,373 downwards.
GAACGTCCTCACGATGGCGCTCGCGGTGGCAAGCCTCGACGACGCGGCGCTCGCGTGGCTGCTTCCGCTCGCGCGGCCGGCGCTCATCGCGGAGCCGTGGCACCAGTGGCTTGTTGTCGGCGTCACGATCGTCATCGTCCTGCTCAGCTACCGACCCGCGCGCACCCTTCTATCACGACGCCAGCTCATGAACTCGAGCTTCGACCCGCTGCATCTGGTCAACACCTACGGCGCGTTCGGATCGATCACCAAGGAGCGCTACGAGGTCGTCGTCGAAGGCACCGATGCCCCGGTCCTCACACCGAGCACCGTGTGGCGCGAGTACGGATTCAAGGCGAAGCCGGGCGACGTGCGGCGCAGGCCGCCGCAGTTCGCGCCGTACCACCTGCGGCTCGACTGGCTCATGTGGTTCGCCGCGATGTCGTCACCGATGTACCACGAATGGTTCGTACCGTTCGTGGTCAAGCTCCTCGAAGCTGACCCGGCGACGCTGCTCCTCGTCAGCGGCGATCCGTTCGCCGGCGCTCGTCCGAGGTTCGTCCGCGCGACGCTCTATCTCTATCGCTTCACGACGCCGCGCGAGCGCCGCGAGACGCACGCCTGGTGGGTGCGGTCGCGCGTCGACGAGTACCTCCGGCCGGTGGGCCTCCGCGCCACTGCTCGCGCGTGATCCGGTACAGCACCGGTACAGCACATGACGCCACCCTGACCACGAAGGCGGGACGCCTGGATGGTCGAAGTCGTCTTCCGGCCGTCGCATCATTCCGAGCTTCTCCATCACGTGTCGCGAGCGCTCGTTGCCGGCGGTCGTGAATGAGACCACTTCGTCCCGGCCCAGTGCATCGAAGGCGTGGACGAGTGATGCCCTGGCGCCCTCTGTCGCGTAACCGCGTCCCCAGTGCTCCGCGGCGAGCCGCCAGCCGATCTCCAGCTCCGGACGCCCGAGGACCGCGTCGGCCGGGTTCAGGCCGATGAAGCCGATGAACTCGGCTACGCCGGGCACCTCGGCGGCCCAGAGCCCGAAGCCCTGCTGCGTCATACGCGCGGCGATGCGGTCGACGAAGGTATCGGATTCCTCGCGCGTGCTGACGGCAGGGAACCATTCCATGACCTTCGGGTCGGCGTTCATCGCCGCGAACGGCGCGCGGTCGCTCCCGCGCCAGACACGCAGTAGAAGCCGCTCTGTTCGGATCGTGACGATCGCGGTCATCGGGAGGGGGTGGCCATCGCACTTTCGATCCACGCGATCGTGTCGCCGATGACCGCCGCGGCCTCCGGCTCGTTGTGCATCTCGTGACGCAGGTGCGGATACACGCGGCGCGTCACGTTCTCTCGGCCCTCCAGCGACCCGCTGGACGAGACGGGCACGATCGGGTCGTCGGTGCCGTGCAGCACATACGTCGGTATCGGGAGCGCGACGGTCTGCGTGAGACGAGACTCGACGCGCGCTTGCTCCTGGAAGAGTTCCATCCCGAGACGTGCCGTCGTGCGGTGTACGGTCAGCGGATCGGACCGATACGCGTCCTCGACCTGCGGGTCGCGCGAAAGTCCACCCGCCGGTAGGTCGTTGGCGACCTCGAAGTGCGGCAAGGCGCGCCCGAGCACGTCCGCGAGACTTCGCTTCCAGCGCGCGACGACCGCGACGATGGCCGGCGCGGACAGCACCAGAAGATCCGGCAGACGACGCGGCGGATCCGCGAGGACGTAGCCAAGCGCGATGAGCCCACCCATGGAGTGGCCGTAGAGAACGAGGGGAAGCCGTCCGGCTTCCGCGCGGATGGCAACCAGCTGATCCTCGAGATCGTCGTGGTACTGGGACCAGCGCTCGACGTACGCTCGACGACCCGCAGAGGCCCCGAAGCCGCGCAGGTCAAAGGCATGCGTATCGATCCCGGCATGCGCGAAACGCGACGCGACGTGCGCATGACGTCCAGCGTGCTCCGCGATCCCATGTATGAGGAGAAGGTGTGCGCGCGGGGTGCCGGCGGCGGGCCAGCCCAGCGCGCGGAGCTCCAGGCCGTCCCGCGTTCGGGCGGTCCCGAGGATGCCATCCGCGGCGAGTCCCGTCATGGCGTCTCCTCGTCCCGTTCCTGTGGAGATGGGGGAGGGTCGAACTCCCCGTCCAAGGCCGTTGAAGTGAGCGCATCTACGAGCGTAGTCGGCGTTTTTTTGTCTCGGGAAGCCCAGCGCGCACCGACGCGCTCTTGGCTCCCCCAGGCCGGAAATCTTGGATCCGCCTACCAGCCGATCAGCGGACCGCACCTTCGCTTAAGTCGCCCTTCCCGGCCCGCGAAGGGGAGACCGGGAGGACGCTCACTGACTAGGCAGCGAGTGCGTAGGAATTGTTGCCAGTTATCTGGCTGCCGTTCGGAT
>JANNUM010000477.1:0-1943 GCA_031395235.1 Chloroflexota bacterium | reverse complement strand
GGCGAGCTCATGCTCGAGCGGCTACTCCAAGACTGCCTGCCGGCTAGTGCGTACGAGATGCAGTTCACGTATCGGGACGGTTCGCGCGTGGACGCCGTTGTGCATTGCGCGAACCGTCTCGTGCCCATCGATGCGAAGTTCCCGAACGAGTCGTTCACGCAGATCTCGGCCGCGACCGATGAGAACGATCGCGCACGCCGCCGGCGCGCGTTCCTTCAACAGGTGCGTCGACACATCGACTCGGTCTCACGCTACGTGTCGCCTCAGGACGACACCATCGATTTCGCCTTCATGTACCTGCCGTCCGAAGCGATCTACTACGAGGTCATGACGCGTGAGGCCGCCGACGGCGAGACCGATCTCGGCACGTATTGCCAGGAGCGGCACGTGATCCCAGCGTCGCCGAACACGCTCCTTGCTTACCTGCAGGTCGTCGCGCTTGGCATACGGGGTCTCGCGATGCAGGAGCGCACGCGCGAGCTTCAGCAGAGCATCGCGCAGGTCCGCCGCGAGTTCGAGCGCTTTGTGGGGCTGCACGACCAGCTCGGAACGCATCTCGACCATGCGATGAAGAAGTTCGACGAGACCGAGCGCGCTCTTGCACGCGCCTCCGGAGCGATCGAAGGTCTCGCCCAGGTCCCGCTCGCCGCGGGTGGGGAGCAGGCCGTGCTGCCGCTCAGCGGGGAAGAGGACTAGCGATCCGGCGCATCCTCGCGCTCATTGCCGCGCTGAGCGCGCTCATCGCCGCCGGCGCGATGCTCGTCACCGATCCAGACGCTCCGCTTGCCGTCGGACTCGTCATCGCGGCGGTCGCGGTGTGCTCCGGAGCGGTCGCGGCCGCGCTGTTCCTCTCGCTTCCCGCAGGGGACCGGCGTCGACGCCAGCGCGCAGCCGCCCCCGCGCTCCGCCGCGGCATCGAGGTCACGGCCATCGTTGGCCTGCTGCTGCTCCTGCGCGTCGTGGACGGGCTCACGGTGATCACCGGTGGTTTCATCATCCTCGGCTTCGTCGTCGCCGAGGTCATCCTCGCGGCGCGTCCAAGACGGGCTTCGCGCTAACCTCGCCCCCTGATGGGCAACGCCATGGATTGGTTCGGCGCCGAGGTGAGCGCAGAGCAAGCGGAGCGGTTCGCCGCGCTGTACGACCTGGACGTGCCGCACGGTCCGGACGCGGCGATCGACTGGTTCCGCGCGATCGCGCGCCGCACCGGAGGGCCGGTCCTCGAGCTCGGTTGCGGCACCGGCCGCGTCGCGATACCGCTCGCGCGGGACGGCCACGAGGTGGTCGGCCTCGACCGCTCGCCGGCGATGCTCGCGCGCGCCGAGCGGCACGCGCGGCGCGAGGGTATGAGCCTGCGCCTCGTCGAAGGCGACATGCGCTCGTTCTCTTTCTCCGAAGCCTTCCCGCTGATCGCGATCCCGTTCAACACCTTTCTCATGCTCACGCCCGACGAGCGGTGGGCCTGCCTCGCGCGGGTTCGCGAGCACCTTGCGCCGACCGGCCTACTCGCCGTGGACTGCTTCCAGCCCGATCCGGAACACATCGTCGGCCGCGACGGCGGCGTGCGTGAGGAATGGACGCGACACGATCCGGAGAGCGGCCGTGCTGTCACGAAGTTCTCAAGCTCGCGTGCGAACGTGGACCAGGTCGATCTGCGCTGGTGGTTCGAAGAGCTGGATGAGGAGGGCCACGTCACACGCTGGCAGCGCGCGACCACGCTGCACTACCTCTATCGCCGGGAAGCCGAGCTGCTTTTCGCGGCGGCGGGCTTTGACGTCGAGGCGCTGCACGGCGACTACGACGGATCGACGGCCGGCGGCTCGTCGCCCAAGCTCCTCGTCGTCGCGCGCCGGCGCGAGCGCGGCGATAGAGGTAGTGCAGCGTGGTCGCGCGCTGCCAGCGTGTGACGTGGCCCTCCTCATCCAGCTCTTCGAACCACCAGC
>JANNUM010000045.1:0-2218 GCA_031395235.1 Chloroflexota bacterium | reverse complement strand
GCTCGCCGGTGACGAGCGCGGCCTCGAGCTCGACAACGCGAAGGCGCGCGCCGGCCCGGGTGCGAAGCTCGCGGAAGACCTCCATCACCACCTCGACGAGCTGGACCGGCTTGCCGACGAACGGCTGCGGACCGGAGTCGGCCCGCGCGAGCACGAGCAGGTCGTCCACAAGACGCGCGAGACGGCGCGTCTCGCCGCGCGCCTCGGCGAGCGTCGCCGCCGCCTCGCCGGGCGGGAGCTGACCGCGGGCGAGGAGCTCGAGATCGCCCTGGATGGCGGTGAGCGGCGTACGCAGCTCGTGTGACACGTCCGCCACGAAGCGCTGCTGTCGCCGGTACGCGTCGTCCAGGCTGGCGAGCATCTGATTGAACGTGCGCCCGAGCTCGGCCAGCTCGTCCCGTCCCTCGTCGCGGACCTCGATCCGGCGCGCGAAGCCACGCGAGAGCGCGATGGCGCGGGCGGTCTCGGTCATCTTCGCGATCGGCCGCAGCGCGCCGGCGGAGATGGCCCACCCACCGGTGACTGTCAGCGCGATGCCGGCGAGACCCATGACGCCGAGGATCAGGCCCAGGCCCCCCAGCGACGCGTCGAATGCGGACATCGACGCGGCGACGACGAGGCGTGCGCCGTCAATCCCCGGCGCGTCTCCGGCGAACGACCGGATACGCGAGCCCGCGACCTGGGAGTCGCTCGCACCGTCGCCGGCCGACGCGGGGTCGAAGCGCGAGAGCAGCGGGTCGTTCGTGTCGCCGGCGGCGATCGGTATCGAGCCGCGGAGCACCAGCCAGGACGCGGTCGGCGCGTTCGCCGCCTGCGATGGCGACGTGAGCGTCTGCGGATGCATCGGCATTCCGACGGTGACCTCGGACGCCGCGTGCTCCCAGGAGGTGCGCAGCGAGGCGTCGACGTCCGCCTCATGGGTCCGCATGTGGGTCAGGAAGGCGACGGTGAGCGTCGCGCCAAGGACCACGGAGAGGAGCGCTCCATACCACAGCGCGAGCCGCGTTCGGATGCTCACGTGGGACCTAGCTCGACGGTTCGCGCAGGACGTAGCCGGCGCCCCGGAGCGTGTGGATCAGCCGCGGCTCGCCCGCGGCCTCGAGCTTCTGGCGCAGGTAGCGGACATAGACCTCGAGCACGTTGTAGTTGCCGCCGAAGTCGTACCCCCAGACCTTCTCGGTGAGCTGCTCCTTCTCGAGGACCTGCCGCGGGTGTCGCAGGAACTGCAGGAGAAGCTCGTACTCCGTGGTCGTGAGCGCGATCTCGCGCGTGCCGCGACGAGCGCTGCGGGTTCCCGTGTCGAGCACGAGATCTCCAAAGCGCAGGAGCTCGACTTCCGAAGGCTCCTTTCGCCGCAGCAGCGCCCGGATCCGCGCGCCGAGCACGTCGAGCGTGAAGGGCTTCACCAGGTAGTCGTCGGCGCCTGCATCGAGGCCCACGACCTGGTCCGCGGCGGCATCCTTGGCGGTCAGCATGAGGATCGCGAGCTGCGGGTCGCCCGCGCGCAAACGGCGACACACTTCCACCCCGTCGATGCCCGGCATCATGATGTCGAGGACCACGAGGTCCGGCGCGAACTCCAGCATCTTCTTCAGACCCTGCTCGCCATCGCGCGCGGTGGTCACGGCGTAGCCCTCGAAGGAGAGCGCGCGCCGCAGCATGTTCGTCACGTTCTCATCGTCGTCGATGACGAGCAGGCGCGCGGGCCGCGCGAGTGGCTGGATCTGTTCGGCGGTCGCGCTCATCGTGCTCACGTCTATAGACGCTACCGGCTGTTGCCCGTCAGGGTCACCCTCCGTCCGGCCCTCCGGAGCGGGGTCAAAGGTCACTTCCGGGCTCCGGCGATCGCCCCCTCGCGACGGGATGACGTGCGCGGCCAGAGGAACCAGATAAGGCCGAGGCCTCCAGCCACGAGCGCGAGTATCTGCGCCTCCTGCAGACCCGCGAACCAGACCGTCTCGGTCCGAAGGAACGTGAGCGCGAACTTCCCCAGCGCGTAGAGACCCAGGTAGGCGGCGAAGAGCTGGCCGTCAACGCGCAGACGTTCGCGCGACAGCCAGAGGACCGCGAAGAGCGCGAGGTCCCAGGCCATCTCGTACAGGAAGACCGGCTCGTACGCGACGCCGAGCTGCGGCGCCATCGCGCCGGGGTTCAGGTAGGTGATGCCGAACCCAGTGGTCGTCCGGCCGAGCGCGTCGCCGGTGACGAGGCACGCCAG
>JANNUM010000354.1:0-4438 GCA_031395235.1 Chloroflexota bacterium | reverse complement strand
CCGATGCCGCCGCCCAGCCGAGACAGTCCCTTCCAGACGCCGCGCAGCCGCGGCAGCTGGTACTCGAGCTGCGCCACCTCGACCTGCACCCGTCCTTCCTTCGTCTTCGCATGACGGGCGAAGATGTCGAGGATCAGGGCTGAGCGATCAACCACGCGGCGGCCAGTGAGCGCTTCGAGCCCGCGCTGCTGCCGTGGAGAGAGCTCGTCGTCGCAGACCACCAGGTCCGCGGCGAGGCGTGTGCACTCGGCGCTGATCTCCGCGACCTTGCCCTTCCCCACCCAGGTGTTCGGGTCGGGCGCGCGGCGTTGCTGGATCACGCGACCGGCGACGACCCCTGCTGCGGCCTGGACCAGCGTCGCGAGCTCCTCGAGCGAGTCGGCGGCGTCGAAGCGCGCGCGCGGCTGATCGAGGCCGACCAGGAACGCGCGCTCGGGGGGAGTGGCGGTGTCGATCATCCCGACAGTGTCGCAGGCAGCGGATCCTCGGCCGTCGGGTCGATCCAGCTGACCGCGCCGTCGCGCCGGAACCAGGTCATCTGCCGCCGCGAGTAGCGCCGCGTGTCTCGAACGGTCAGCCGGATGGCTTCGTCAAGCGTGACCGCACCCGCAAGGTGCTTCGCCCAGTGGACATACCCATGGCCGCTGAAGCTCGGTAACGTCGGATCGAGCCCGCGCGCGAGAAGCGCGCGCGTTTCGTCGAGAACGCCCGCGTCCACCATGCGGAGTGCGCGCGCCTCGATCGCGGCGATGAGCGTTTCCCGCGGCGGCACGAGGCCGATCCTGCTCGCCGGGATCGCGCCGTCGCGCCGCCAGCTCGCGGTGAGGCCGCCCGTGAGGAGCGCCGCCTCGACATAGCGCACCACACGCCGCACGTTGCGCGCGTCCACCCGCGCGGCGGCCTCGGGATCGAGTTCACGCAGCCGCTGGTGGAGTGCCTCGGCCCCGTCGCGCTCTGCGTCGGCCTCGATCCGCGCGCGCAGCGTCGGATCGGTCGGGACGGACGCGAGGTCGAGCCCATCGAGCAGGGCGCGCACGTACAGGCCGGTACCGCCGACGACGACCGCGGCGCGACGGCGCGCCGTGATGGCCGCGATGGCGGCGCGCGCATCGCGCTGATAACGGAACACGTCGTAGCGCTCACCCGGATCCGCCACATCGATCAGGTGATGCGGCACGCGCGCGCGCTCGTCGGGCGTCGGCTTCGCGGTCCCGATGTCCATCCCGCGGTACACCTGACGCGAATCGGCGGACACGATCTCGCCGCCGAGCGCCTCCGCGACACGCAGCGCGAGCGCGCTCTTGCCAGAGGCGGTCGGACCGACGATGGCTATGACGCGCGTCGGGCATTCTCCAACGTTCGCAGCGCGACGCGAGCGTGGTCGAGCGCCGCGGCGTTCGGCGCGGCGTCGCCGTACCGCAGGTCCTCGAACGCGTGCACCAGCGGATCGCCTGCCGACCAGCGAGCGTCCTCGCTCGCGATCCGCGCGAGATGCTCTGCGGGCGTCTCGTGCGGCCGCCGCCACCCGACGCCGGCGCGCTCGGCGAGCGTGAGGAACCGCCAGTACAGAACGCGCAGCGCGCCGCTGGGACTGCCGTCGTCGCGTGGTGCGTGACGCGCTGCGCCGCGGCGTGGTCTGAGGCGCCGCAGCATGTCGCCGAAGCCGAATCCCTCAGCCGTGCCGCGCTCGAGGGTCACGCCGTCGGGCAGCTCGAGCCGTCGCTCGCGGAGCATGCGATCGAAAAGGATCAGCGCAACGAGCGCCGCGACGACCACGATGATGAGCTCCACCGCGCCAAAGACGAACGGCCGGGTGCGCTCGATCTCACGCAACAGCGCTTCGTCGTCCGCGGGCAGGCGTGGCTGTATCACCACCCCTTCGCGGCGCCAGAGCGCCGCGACGATCGGAGCGAGGAGCTGGACGATGAACGCGGCGATGTACCCGAGCGGCAGGAGGATCAGGTACAGGAGACGCGTGAAGGTCGGCTCGATCGCCGTCCCAAAGGCCGACAGCGCGTCCTGCACGACGGGCACGAACGCGGCCGCCAGGATCGCGACGACGCCGATGACGAAGCTCACGCCGGTGGCGGACGAGGCTCGCGCGCCGCCGCGTGTGCCGCGCGCGAGCGCAAGCTCCTCGGTGGTCCGCGCCAGCGACAGGGCAAGCCCGGACAGCGCGACCACCAGGAGCGCGAGCACGGGAAGCGGTCCGCGATCGATCGGACCGGAAGCGAGCGCCGCGAGCCCGACGCAGGTGCCCGCGAAGAGCAGCGCGTTGCGCGAGTCGTTCCAGCGCACGGCGCCGCGGGCGATCGAAAGGTTGCGCCACAGGAAGGCCTCGGCGATCAGCCCGAACGCGACCATCCGCGAAAGGACGGCGAGCCCGTCCGGATCGCGCGCCGGTAGAACGAGGCCCCACGCCACGCCCGCAGCGAGCGTGACGACGATGATCGTGGTACCGCGCCGTTCGCTCCTCACCTCGCGCTGGATCGTCGCGAGCAGGATGCCGATGCCGAACAGCAACATCGTCCAGGGCACGATCGGCAGCGGGCTGGTGCCGGTCGTGAACACGTGGGCCATCGCCGCGACCGCTGTGAACGCGACAGCCTCGACGAAGCAGCGCGCGCCGATGAGGATGGCGACCGCGGCGCTACCCCGCACGGCGCAGCTCCGCTGGGTGCAGGACGTCGAGGATCACGCCACGCGCGCGCAGATGCGCCGCAAGGTCGGCGGCCGCGGGCGCGATGCTGACGCCGAGCACGCGGTGATGCGAGCGACGGAGCGCGAGCATCGCGCTGGCGAGACCGGTCGTGACCTTCGGCGTGACCACAACGAGCGTCGCGCCCCAGGGCAGCCGTCCGCGCTCGCCGAGGAACACCGCTTCGGGCGAATTCGCGGCGTACGGACCGAGGCGCGCGAGGATCTCGAGCGCCCGCGTGAGCGAATGAGGACCGCGGCCGAGCGCCGAGCGGGGACGTTCGTGTGTCAGGTTGTCCAGTCCATTCGTCACCAGTCCGATCTGGCGACCCGCGTTTGCTGCGATGCGCACCATCTCCGCTGCGGCGGACACGACGAATTCGACCGCTTCGGGATCGGCCTGGATCCAGTACTGCTCGTATGAGGCGACGTTCACGAGGAACACCGCGTCCAGGCTCGTCGCTGGCTCATAGAGCTTGGTTTGGAGCTCGCGCAGCCGTGCCGACGCCTTCCAGTGGATCTCCTTCCGCGGATCGCCGCTGCGGTGCTCGCGCACGCCGCGGAAGCGCAGCGGATCGGGCAGGAGACCCCGCCGCGTCGCGAGCTCCGCCAGCGGTCGAAGCGACGGCAGCTGCCGGTCGCGCACGGCGAGCGGGGCCGGGTAGGCGACGACCTGCACCACGGTCTTGTCGGTCCGCTCCGATACGGTGAAACCCAGCCAGTCGCCGCCACGGAGCCGGATCGGACCGACCGCGTACGCGCCGCGCTGCGTCACGACCAGCGGGAAACGCAGTACCAGGCGCTCGTGGCCGCGCGGCGCGAAGCCGGCGTTGACCCATCCGCGCGCCAAGCCCGGCGTCGGCTCGGGGGACTCGATGCCCTCCGGCAGGAACAGGCGCAGATCGAGCCAGGGCAGCGGCAAGGGCTTGCGGTTGACGATCGTCACCGTCGCGACCAGTGGCTCGCCGGCGATGAGGCGATCGGGTGAAACGGCGACCTGCGTCTCGAGGCCGACGAGCGCGAGACGACCGGTCAGCGATACGACGAGCCATACGACGAGGCCACCGGCGCCGAGCACGATGAGCGCGGGCGATCGCGAGATGGCGGCGACGGCGACGATCGCGATGACGATCGGCCACTCGAAGCGGCCGGACCGGGTCATCTCAACCGGCCGCGCGCGCCGCGTCCTCTGCCGGGACCGGTGTGCGCGCGAGCACGTCGGTCACGACGGCCGCGCCGGTGCGTCCGCGCATCTGCGCGTCGGCGATGAGGAAGAGTCGGTGCCGCAGTACGGCTGTCGCCTGCGCCTTCACGTCGTCGGGCAGCACGTAGGCGCGCCCGCGGATCGCGGCGTGCGCCTGCGCGGCGCGATAGAGCGCGAGAGCGGCGCGCGGACTCGCGCCGAGCTCGACACCCTCCGCGGTCCGCGTTGCCCGTACCACATCGGCGACGTAGCGGCGCACGGCGTCACTCACGCGCACCGCGCGGACCTCGTCACGGAGCGACGCGAGCGCGGCCGCGTCGAAGATCGGCTGGAGATCGTCGGTGGACACCGTGCCCGCTCCGTGCACGCGTAGGATCTCGTCCTCCTCGTCGGCGCTCGGATAACCGAGCTGAAGCATGAGCAGGAAGCGGTCGAGCTGCGCCTCGGGCAGCGGGAACGTTCCCTCGAGCTCGATCGGGTTCTGCGTCGCGATGACGCAGAACGGCTGCGGCAGAGCGTGCGTCGATTCGTCAACGG
>JANNUM010000307.1:0-2266 GCA_031395235.1 Chloroflexota bacterium | reverse complement strand
CGCCAGCGATCCCTTCAGCGGAGTTGCGGCCTCGGCTCGGCGGCGAGGTTCGACGTCATCTCGGAGCCGGTCCACGAGATCGTGATGGGCGTACCGCGTCATGCGAGGTCCGGGGCCACCGGCGGCGACGAGCCCCGCGACATGCTCGAGCGCAGCCAGGTCGCGGGGATCCGCCAGTGGATGCTCGACCACGACGTAGCCGTCCGGGTCGCGGGCGGCGAACTCGATGGATGGATTTGCGCGCAGCACGAGGTCCAGCGCATGCGGAGGTGCTGTGTAACGCGCGGCGAGACGCACGACCGCGTCGCTCGCCCGATGGTCGGCGCGCAGCCGATACCGCGGCCGATGCTCGCTATCACGCGCGACGATCCCGTCGGCGAGCAGCAAACGCATCGCCGTCTGTGCGGTGCTCAGAGAGAGGTGAGCTGCGGCCGCGAGCTCGGCCAAGCGGGCGCCCTCACGACGCTGGGTCAGGGCGAGCACGAGGTCAAGCGCCGGGCCTGACGAAATGAGTTTCATGCGTTCAACTATGTTGGTAACATAGTATCGCGTACGAAGGCGCGGATTCGTGGTCGCCGCCGCAATTGGTCTGTAGACTGGTCAAATCGTGAAGACAGTGCCGTTGGCCGAGGCGAAGGCGAAGCTCAGCGGACTCATCGACGATGTCGCACGCCGCGACGAACGCGTCACGATCACGAAACATGGGCGTCCGACTGCAGTCCTCATGAGCCACGACGAGGCGACGAGCCTGGACGCCACGCTCGAGGTCATGTCCGATCCCGAGTTCTACGCGGAGATCCTCCGGAACCAGCGCGCGCTCGATCGCGGCGAGGGCCGCGCGTACGACCTCGATGAGCTCCTCGGAGAGGAGGTCTCCGCAGATCGTGCGAAATCGACGCGTGCTGTTGCTTCGAGAGACGGCCGACGTGGTGCAGCAGCTCCCGCCCGAACCCAAGCGAAAGGTGCGCGCGGCACTCGCCGAGCTCCAGCGACGAACCGACCTCGGTGAGCCGCTCGAACGCGAGCTGACCGGGATGCGGCGCGTCCGCGTTGGGCAGCTTCGGATCGTCTACCGTGTCTCGACCGCCGGCGTCGAGGTCGTCGCGATCGGTCCGCGGCGGAGCATCTACACGGCGCTCGAACGTGAGGCGCGACGCGCGACGCGCGAGGCTAAGGACTCGGGCTAGGCGAGGGCGACGGGGACGGGGACGCGGCCGGCGATGCGCTCGGTGATGGGCTGGCGGTGGGTGACGGCGATGGCAGAGGCGGGCACCCGGTGCCGCCCGGAGCGAGCTCCACCGTCTGGAGTACGCCCTTCACCTCGACGTCCAGTGTCTGATAGCCCTCAGCGCACACCAGCACCTTGACGTTCTTGCCCGGATGCGGCACGACGACGGTGTTGACCGCTTCGCCCGAAGTCGCGAGGACGGTCGTCCCCTGCCGGATGTCGGCCTTCTGGACGCTCTTCTCGGGGTTGCCGGCCTCCTTGATCAGCACCGTCCAAGACAACGGCTTCATCCGGATCTCTTCCTGGGTCGTTGGCACGCCGGTCCGGAGATACGCGTTCACGTCGACCTGCATCCTCGACTGACGCGGCAGGTTCAGGAACTCGAAGTTCCCGTTCACGTCGGTGCCGACGACACGCTTCCCGTGCGTGAGCGCGGCGTTGATGAGCCCCTGGTCGGTGAAATCATCGACCACGCGGCCGCGCAGGTCGATCGTGTTCACCCAGCCGCCGATGACGGTGGCCAGGAACAAGACGAAGATGGGGAGCACCGAGGCGTTCCGGTGCCGCAAGAGTCGGCGGATCAAATTAGGGTATCTCGCGGCCGAGGAACGCGAGGACGCGCTGCTGCCACTCGGCCGTGTGCGTGTCGAACGCCTTCACGTGCTCGCAGTCGGGCACGAGCCAGAGCTCGGACCGTGAGTTCGCGCTCGCGGCCTTGAGCTCGACGCCGTGATGCCGGTACACGGTCGTGTCGTTCTCGCACTGGATGAATAGCCACGCGCGCTCCGGATGATCGCGCACCACCTCGGTGGGCTTGATCACCGACAGGTCGAGATCGAAGAAGAGCCGTGCCATCAGCACGATGCCCGGCGTGAACCAGCCCGGCAGGCCGGTGTAGTTCGGCGCGACCTCGCCTACGACAGTCTCGCCATCGGCGAACGCGGAGTCGGTGATGACGGGACCGATCGTCGGATCGGCCTTCACGGTCATGATCGCGCTGCCGCCGCCCATCGACTCTCCGATGAGCGCGACGCGCTT
>JANNUM010000291.1:0-1556 GCA_031395235.1 Chloroflexota bacterium | reverse complement strand
GGTCGCCGCAGATCCGCAACGCCGGGACGCTCGGCGGCAACATCACGACCAGCTCGCCCGCGGGCGACACGCTGCCCGTGCTCGCCGCCCTCGACGCGGTCGTCGTGTTGCGCTCCGCGCGGGGCGAGCGTCGCGTCCCGTTCACGGAGTTCATGACCGGCCCGAAGAAGAACGTCCGGCGGCCCGACGAGCTGGTCATCGGCGCGGAGTGGGAGGACGCAGGCCCCGCGCAGACGTTCATGAAGGTCGGCACGCGCAACGCCATGGTGATCGCCGTCGCGGGCCTCGCGCTCGTCGTGGACCGCGCGCGCCGGCGTGTCGGTGTGGGCCTGGGCTCGTGCGGTCCGACGATCCTGCGCGCGCCGCGCGCCGAAGCGTTCGCGAGCGCGCTCTTCGAGGGGCGCGGCTGGGATCGGGCGCTCTCACCAACGGACGCCGAGAGGCGCGAGTTCGGCGCGCTTGTGGCCGACGCGGCACGTCCGATCGACGACGTGCGCGGCACCGCTGCGTACCGGCGGCACGTCCTCGCGGTGATGGGCGCTCGGGCGCTCGCTCGGGTCGGAGGCGTCGTGTGAGGCTGCGCCTGCGCGTCAACGGCGGCGAGCGCGAGGCCGAAGTGCGCGAGCACGAGAGCCTGCTCACCGTGCTGCGCGAGCGGCTCGGTCTCTGGGGAAGCAAGAACGCGTGCGATCAGGGCGAATGCGGTTCGTGCTCCGTGCTCATGGACGGCCGGCTGGTGTGCGCCTGCCTCGTACTGGCCGGCGCCGCCGAGGACCGCGACATCCGGACCGTCGAGGATCTCTCCGACGGCGAGCAGATGCATCCGGTGCAGCGCGCGTTCGTCGAGGCTGGCGCCGTGCAGTGCGGGTTCTGCACGCCGGGCTTTATCGTGGCCACGGCGGCGCTGCTCCGCGACAACCCCGAGCCATCCGACGCGGAGATCCGCGAGGCGCTCGCGGGCAACATCTGCCGCTGCACCGGCTACGGGAAGATCCTCGAGGCCGTGCGAAACGTGGCCGCGGAGAGGTACCACGGCTGATCGTGAAGATGCGATCGCGTTCTACCGCCGCGAGCTCGGTCGCGACATACCGATCGCCGCGGATGAGGAGCTCGTGCTCCAGCGATACGGCCCGAACGTCATCGCGGCCGTTCGGCTCGCATCCGAACGCGGTGCGCTGGTGCTGAGGACGATGGTGGTCACCGAGGGTTCGCAAGGGCGGGGCACCGGCGCTCGCCTGCTGCAGCGCGCCTCGCGAGCCATCGGCGACCGCGAGTGCTACTGCGTCGCCTGGTCTTACCTCGCTTCGTTCTATGGACGAGCCGGTTTCGGGCTGATCACCGCAGAAGCGCTGCCGCCCCGCCTGCGCGCGCGCCTCGGCGAGGGCCTCATCGGGATGCGGCGTGAGGCGCAACGATGACGCTGGCGCCCGTAAAGACTCGGCTGCGCGGCGTGGTCGGCGAATCCGCTCCACGGGCGGACGCGCCGCCAAAGGTGAAGGGCGAGTTCCTCTACGCGAGCGATCTCTCGCGCGAGGGCATGCTCTACGGCGCGACGT
>JANNUM010000197.1:0-7768 GCA_031395235.1 Chloroflexota bacterium | reverse complement strand
GGCTCGTCCGCGCCACCGTCGAGTTTTGGGTGCTCATCGCCACGGTCACCGCGCTGCAGTCCGCACTCGACTGCTCGCCGGGGCGAGAGATCTTAATCGGGATCGCCGCATGGCTCGCGCAGCTGGTCATCCTCGCCATCGCTTTCCTGCTCATCGCCAGCCTCGTGTGACCGAGCTCTCGCCCGGCGAGCTCATGGTCGCGCAAGCCGCGCGCGAGATCCGCGACGGCGAGCGTGTCTTCGTCGGCATGCGTTTGCCGCTCATCGCCTTCGTGCTCGCGAAGCGCACGCACGCTCCGAACGCCGTCGGTCTGTTCGAGCTCGGGATCGTGCGCGACCAACCGTCGCCCGAGCTCCTGTACACCATGGGCGATCCGCCGAACGTCACCGGGGCAATCTGGTGCGCGCGCACCCTCGACCTGATGGGCCTGCTGCAGCGCGGCGAGGTCGAGGCCGGTTTCATCGGGGGTGCCGAGGTCGATCGGCATGGCAACCTCAACACCACGGCGATCGGCGAGGACCGCGCGCGGCCGACCGTGCAGCTGCCTGGCTCCGGCGGCGGCGCTGACATCGCGAGCCTCGCGCACCGCCTCATCGTGATCATGGCGCACGACCGGCGGCGCTTCCGGGAGCGCGTGGACTTTGTGACGTCGCCCGGATACGGAGAGGGCGGCGACTGGCGCACGCGCATCGGACTGCCGCGCGGCGGTCCATCCGTGCTCATCACGACGCTCGGCGTGTTCCGATTCGTGGCCGGTGACGCGGTGCTCGTGTCCTACCACCCGACGAGCTCCGTCGACGAGATCGCCGCGAATACGGGCTGGACGCTGACCGTCGCGGACGACGTGCGCGAGACGCAGGTGCCGAGCGCGGCAGAGCTGCGCATCATCCGCGAGTACGACCCGCAGGGATTCTGGACACGTCGAGGAGAACAGGCATGAGCGAGGGCACGACCCGCGCGGTCTTCGCCGCGTTCGCTGGCAATGCGGCGATCGCCGTCACGAAGGGCATTGCGGCGAGCCAGACTGGATCCGGCGCGCTCCTCGCCGAGACCGCGCATTCCATCGCCGACGCGTTGAACCAGATCCTTCTCTACGTCGGCATACGGCGAAGCGTGCGGCCCGCGAGCGAGCGCCATCCGCTCGGCTACGGCAAGGAGCGCTACTTCTGGGCCCTCGTCGTCGCGCTGTTCCTGTTCTTTGGCGGGGGGATCTTCTCGCTGTACGAGGCATACGACCGTCTGACGAACCCGCACGCGATCGGGAACGCGACAATCGGCTTCGTCGTGCTGGGACTGTCGATGGTCTTCGAGCTGTTCTCGCTCGGCGTTGCCGTGCGCGAAGTCCGCCACGCCGCACGCGAGGAGGGCGTCCCGGTGCGGAAGTTCCTCGCGCAGCTGCGCGATCCGGCGCTGCGCACGGTCCTGTACGAGGACAGCGCCGCGCTCGCGGGTCTGGTCGTGGCGATGACCGGGCTCGGGCTGACGGTCGCAACTCATGACCACCGTTTCGACGCGCTCGCGAGCGGCGTGATCGGCGTGATCCTCATCTACGTCGCGTACCAGCTCGCGTGGAGCGCCCGCGGCCTCATCGTCGGCGAGGCACCGCCCGAGGAGATCCGCGACGCGATCCGCGTGACGATCGCGGGCATGGCCGGTGTCGACCGCCTCACCGAGCTGCGCTGCGTCGAGATGGGCCACAAGCAGCTCCTCGTCCTCGCGCGCGTGTCGGTGCGCGACGACATCCCGGCAGGCGAAGCGGAGCGCCTCATGGTGCGGCTGCGTGCCCGGCTCAAGGTCGAGCATCCGGAGATCATGGACTGCTACATCGAGCTCGGTCCCGGATGAGCCTCGTCCTGTATCACCGCATCGACGACCCGGACTCTGCCGCCGTGCGTCGACGCGTGGTCGAGCTCGGGCTCAAACCACGCTTCGACTTCCAGAACGTCGATACCGACGGCGCCGAGGCGTTCTCGAAACACGGCGGTCGCCGCGTCCCGGCGCTGTGGGACGGCGTCCTATTACATGAGGGACGCGCCGCCGTCCTTACGCAGGTCGATCGCCTAGCGGATCGGCGCTAGTCGCCCGAGCCGCTGCCGCCGCTCGCGCTGCCGGCCTCTACCCGCTTCAGCCGCGCTTCACGCACCAGGCGGTCGAAGAGCGTGCCGGCGTTCACAAGGATGGTCTGCAGGTCGGTTACGGCGCGGTCGACGATCACGCGATAGCGCTGACGTAGATCGGCGATGGCGGTGTCGCTGAGCGCGACACCGGTCGCCGGGTTGTTGTCTTCGCACGGAGAGAGCTCCGTGTCGAGTCGGATCTCATCGCGAGCCCGACTGCGAACGGCATCCATCTGGGCACGGACGTCCAGCTCCGCGGCGTCGAGCGTCTCATCGGACAGGTCCTTATTGGTCCGCTCGGCGAAGGCGACGTCGATGACGCAGACCTCGTCGCACGCTATCCGCCGCTGTCGATCCCGCCGCAGCCACTGGCAGAACTCGTTGCTACGGTGCCACGCGTCCTCGCCGATCTACTCGAGTCATGCCTGTCGGCGGATCCCGACCTGCGGCCGTCGTCCGCGCCGGACCTCGAGGCTGCGCTGAGGCGCGTCAGCGCGGACCCGGGACGAGTGATACCGCGGTCATAATCCCGGCGATGGGGGACCTGCGACTGCCGGAGCTGGGCGAGCGGTACAACGCGGCCGAGACGTACGTCGACGCGCACCGCGCACAGCGACCCGACGCGGTCGCGATCCGCTGCCAGGGCGCCTCCGTCACCTACGGCGAGATGGCGCGGAATGTCGATCGCTGCGGCAATGCGCTCCGCGAGCTCGGCGTCGCCATCGAGGAACGCGTCGTCATCCTGTGCCTCGACTCGCCGGCGTTCGTGTACGCGTTCTTCGGTGCGATCAAGCTGGGCGCGATCCCGGTGCCGGCAAACACGCTGCTGATCCCGCGTGACCTGGCCTACATCCTGCGTGACAGTCGCGCGGTCGCGATCGTCGTGAGCGCGCCGCTGCTGCCGAAGGTGCTCGAGATCCGAAAGCAATGCCCGCGCCTCCGGCACATCCTCGTGACGACATCCGGCACGGCGCCGCTCGAGGGTGGGCTGCCGGCGGGCGTGTCCTCGTTCGAAGAGGCACTGGCCGCGGCGGACGACGAGCTCGATCCGGCGGACACGACGCCCGACGACATGTGCTTTTGGCTGTACTCCTCCGGGACCACCGGGTTTCCCAAAGGAGCCGTGCATCTTCAGCACGACATGATCTATTCGGCGGAGACGCTCGGCCGGCACGTCCTGGGCTGCACCGAGAAGGACCGCTACTTCACGGTGTCGCCACTCTTCCACGCGTACGGCCTCGGCAACGGCGTGTTCGTGCCGATGCGCTACGGCGCGTCGGTCGTCTACAAGCCGGAGCGCGCGACGCCGGATCTGGTCTACGGGCTCGTCACCACCGAACGGCCGACGGTGATGTACACGGCGCCGACGTTCTACGCCGCGCTGCTCGCTTATCCCGAGCAGGACTTCAAATACGATCTGTCCTCGCTGCGCTTCTGCGTCTCCGCCGGAGAGTCGCTGCCGAAGCCGCTGTTCGACGCCTGGAAGAGACGTTTCGGCATCGAGATCCTCGACGGCATCGGCTCGACGGAGATGCTCCACATCTTCATTTGCAACCGGCAGGGCAAGGCGCGCGGGGGCACGAGCGGCACCGTCGTCCCCGGATACAAGGCGAAGATCGTCGACGACGACGGACGCGAGCTCGGCTCAGGCGAGACGGGGAATCTGTGGGTCTCGGGCGACTCGTGCTGCGCCTTCTACTGGAACAAGCACGAGAAGTCGAAGGCGACGTTCCGCGGCGAATGGACGGTGACCGGCGACAAGTACCACCTCGACACCGATGGCTACTACACCTACGAGGGCCGCTCCGACGACATGCTCAAGGTCTCGGGACAGTGGGTCTCGCCGGCGGAGGTCGAGGCCGCGCTCATCGAGCACGCGGCGGTCCTCGAATGCGGGGTCGTCGGCGCGAAGGACAAGGACGAGCTCGTCAAGCCGCGCGCCTTCGTGCTCCTGAAGACGGGTCACGAGCCGAGCGACGCACTGGCCGAGGAGCTGAAGCAGTTCGTGAAAACGCGGATCGCGCCGTACAAATACCCGCGCTGGATCGAGTTCGTCGACGAGCTGCCGAAGACGGCGACGGGCAAGATCCAGCGCTTCAAGCTCAGGGAGCTGGGCGGCACGTAAGGGAGGACCCATGGGCGCGCTGCATCCCAAGGTCGCGGCGTGGAAGCGTGAGGCGACCGAGGATCCGGAAGGCTTCTGGGGACGCGCGGCGGATGAGCTGCCGTGGTTCCGCAAGTGGGAGCACGTGCTCGAGTGGGAGCCGCCGACGTTCCGCTGGTACAGCGGCGGCCTCTCGAACCTCGCCTACAACTGCGTCGATCACCAGGTGAAGACCGGCGCGGGTGCGCGCACCGCGCTCATCACCGAGAACGAGCGGGGCGAGCAGCGGACGTACACCTACGCGCAGCTGCTCGACGAGGTCAAACACGTCGGCGCGGCCCTGCGCGGTCTCGGCATCAAGAAGGGCGACCGGATCGCGATCTACATGCCGACCTGCGCCGAGGCGATCGTGCTCATGCTCGCCGCGGTCCGCATCGGCGCGGTCATCATCGTCGTCTTCGCGGGCTTCGGCGCCGGTGCGCTCGGAGAGCGCATCCGTCTCGCGGGCGCGCGCGCCGTCTTCGCGACGGACATCACGTACCGCAAGGGGAAGGACGTTCCGCTGAAGCAGATCGTCGACGACGCGGTCGCGGCCGCGCCGACGGTCGAGCGGGTCGTCGTGCTGAAGCGCGGGTCAACCCCGGTCGCGATGCAGTCGGGCCGAGACATCACCTGGGACGAGTTCCTGCGTGGCGCTGCCGATCAGGACGACTCGCACGTCGAAATGGAGTCGAACGAGCCCGCATACATCCTCGCGACGTCGGGCACGACCGCGAAGCCGAAGCTCGCGGTGCACACGCACGGCGGCTATCAGGTCTACGTCCACAGCATGGCGAAGTGGATGTTCGGCCTCCGGCCGACCGACATCTGGTGGTCGACCTCCGACATCGGCTGGGTCGTTGGCCACTCCTACATCGTCTTCGGGCCGCTGCTTGTCGGATGCACCACGCTCGCGTACGAGGGCGCGCTCGATCATCCTGACGCCGAGACCTTCTACCGGATCATCGAGCGCCACCGCGCGACCGGCGTGTTCACCTCTCCGACCGCCGTGCGTCTCCTTATGCGCTACGGCAGCGCGCCGGCGAAGAAGCACGACCTCGGCTCGCTCGAGCGCGTCTTCTGCGCCGGCGAGGTCCTGAACGCCCCGGCCTGGGAGTGGTTCCAGAAGGACGCGCTCGGTGACCGCATCCCCGTCATCGATCACTACTGGCAGACGGAGACCGGGGGGCCGGTGGTCGGCAACCCCTACGGCGTGGCGCTGCTGCCGATCAGGCCGGGCTCCGGGGGCGTTCCGCTGGCGGGCATCGAAGCGGCGGTCGTCGACAGCGACGGTCGCGAGCTCGCGCCAGGTGAGAAGGGGATCTTCGTCATCAAGCGTCCGTTCCCCGGACTCACCGCGCGCCTCTGGGCCGAGCCCGAGCGCTACGCGAAGGACTACTGGGAAAAGGTCCCGGGCAAGACCGTGTACTTCACGGGCGACGCGACCGCGATCGACGAGGACGGCTACGTGTGGTTCAGCGGCCGCGCCGACGAGATCATCAAGATCGCGGACCACCGCATCGGCACGATCGAGGTCGAGACCGCGTTCCTCCGCAACTCCGCTGTCGCGGAGGCCGGAGTCACCGGACGGCCCGACGAGCTGCGCGGCATGGTGATCTCCGCCTTCGTCGTGCTGAAGCAGGGACACGCGCCGTCCGACGCACTCAAGAAGGAGCTGCTCGCGACCGTGCGAAAAGAGCTTGGCCCGGTCGCGGTCATCGGGGAGCTGAACTTCGTCGACATGCTGCCCAAGACGCGCAGCGGCAAGATCATGCGGCGCGTGCTGAAGGCGGTGATCCTCGGGAAGGATCCCGGCGACATCTCCACCATCGAGGACGAGGGTTCGGTCGAGGAAGCGCGCGAGGCCTGGGAGCAGATGCGGGCCAGTGTCACGACGGGGAGCTGAAGCAAAGCCACCCTGGTCCGCCGTTCCGCGGCAGGTGAAGGACAAGGCGGCCGACTAGTGCCGGAGTGGCCCGACCTCCACGTCCTGCGCGGCCGACTCGCGGCCGCATTCGTCGGCAAGTGCGTCACGGCGGTGCGCGTGCACGACCCGCTCGTGCTACGCGCGACGCGGCCGCTGACCGACGCGCTTAAGGGGCGCGCCCTCGCGGGTGTCGTGCACCGCGGCCGCTTCCTGGTGCTCGTCTTCGGCGACGACACGCGCCTGGTGATCAATCCGATGCTCTCCGGCCTCTTCGACATCGTGCCGACCGAAACGAAGATCCGCGCCACGACGGCGTTCGCACTCACGTTCGACGGGATCGGCTCAGACGCACCGCTCAAGGACGCGAGGGATCTGCGCTATCGCGACGACACGCGGATGGGCAAGGTGTATCTCGTCGAAGCGGGCGCGAGCACAGCCGACCTGCCGGGCTTCGATCGCCAAGGTCCGGAGGCCGGCGCGTTGCCGTGGAACGCGGACGAGTTCACCCGGCGTGCGAAGGCGACGCGGCGCGAGCTGCGCAACCTGCTCATGCACTCGGACTTCGTCGCCGGCATCGGCAACGCCTACGCCGACGAGATCCTCTGGGCAGCGAAGCTCCATCCCAAGCGCCGCGTCGCGACGCTCGATGAAGGCGAGCTCGACCGGCTGCACGGCGCGCTGCGCGCGACGCTCGCGCGCGCGGCCCTGATCGTGGAACGCGAGCTCCCGCCGGAGCTCGGCACGAAGATACGCACACACCTGAACATTCGCGGCCACGTCGGTGACCCATGCCCGCGGTGCGGGGCGAAGATCGTGCGGACGCGCCACGGCCTGGACGAGATGTACGTGTGCCCCAAATGCCAGCCGCCCCCAAAGGGGCAGCTTCGTTGAGCCGGCAACATCAGCCGCCGAAGGGTGGAACGGCGCTGATCAGTCCGCGACGGTAGCGACGGTCGGGACGGCCGTGAGGGTCGGGAGGTGCGCAACGATCGCCCGGCCGATCCACTCCGCGGTCTGATCCGCGGGCATGGGGTGCGCGATGAGGAAGCCCTGGATGGCGTCGCAGCCGAGCGCGGTGAGACGCTGGCGCGTCTCGGCGTTCTCGACGCCTTCCGCCACCACCGCGTAGCCGAGCCCATGTCCGAGCTCGACGGTGGCGCGCACGATCGTCGCGCTGGATTTGTCGTCGATCATCCCGAGGACGAACGACCGATCGATCTTGATCTGGTCGAGCGGCAGGCGGTTGAGGTAGGCGAGCGACGAGTAGCCGATGCCGAAGTCGTCCAGAGCGATAAGCACGCCCATCGCGCGCAGCGAGTCCATGGTCTGCAGTGCGCGCTCCGGGTCGGCGGCGAGGACCGTCTCTGTGATCTCCAGGCGCAGCAGCTCTGGTCGCGCGTCCCACCGCTGGAGCAGCTGGGCGATCGTCTGCGGGAGCTGCGGGTCGTGGACGTTGCGCATCGAGAGGTTCACCGCGACGGGCACGCGCAGACCGGCGAGCTCCCATGCCCGCGCCTGCCGGATGGCTTCGGTCAGCACGGTGCGCGTGAGCCGCTTGATGAGACCGGTGCGCTCCGCCAG
>JANNUM010000193.1:0-13469 GCA_031395235.1 Chloroflexota bacterium | reverse complement strand
GAGCTCCTGGTCCGCGGATGTCGGTGGTGCCGATATACATACCCGGACGACGACGCACCGCCTCGAGTCCCTCGAGGACCTGGATGTCCTTCGCGCTGTAGCCGTCGTCGCCACCGCCCGACTTCAAGCGCGTGTCCTCTTTCCTGACCGCCACGTGCTCTCCCTCATGCCCGACCGGCGCGGACCAGGAGCTCATAGAGACGCTCGAAGTCCTCGTCGGAGTAGTAGTCGATCGCGATGCGTCCGCCCTTGCGGCCGCGCAGGACCTCCACCTTTGTGCCCAACGCGGCACGCAGCTCGCTCGTCACTTGCGCGAGGTCGGGATCGCCACCGCGCAGGCGCGGACGGGCGCGCCCTCGTCGCGGCGGATGGACCATCTTGCGCACCAGCGCCTCCGCGTCGCGGACCGACAGCTGTCGCGCGATGACCGTGGCGAGCGCGTTCAACGCATCCGAAAGCGGTAGCGGCAGCAGCGCGCGCAGGTGTCCCTCGCTGATCTTGCCTTCCATGACCGCGTCCTGGAGCGGCTGGGGTGCGGTGAGCGTGCGGAGCATGTTCGCCACCTGCGAGCGCGACTTCCCAACCCGCTCGGCGACCTGCTCCTGCGTGAGGTCATAGGTCTCCATCAGCAGCTTGTACGCGCGGGCCGTCTCGATCGCATTCAGGTCGGTGCGCTGCAGGTTCTCCACTAGGGCGAGCTCCAGGCGGTCGCGCACGTCGTCTCGCACGACCGCCGGGATCGTCGTCTTGCCGGCGACCCGGGCCGCGAGCACGCGGCGATGGCCGGCGACGAGCTCGTAGCCGTCGCCGTCGCGTGAGACCACTATTGGTTGCAAGAGGCCATGGCGTGTGATCGATGCGGCCAGCTCCCTGATGCCCTCGGCGTCGAAGTTGGTGCGCGGCTGCTGCCGGTTGGGACGGATGCGCTCGAGGGGGATCTCCGTTGTGCCGACCGGCTGAAGCGTCGTGTCCGCGCTCACGGGTGCCTGACCGAGGAGGACGTCGAGCCCACGCCCGAGACCGGTGCGCGCCATCAGGCGAGCGCCCCGGACAGCGCGATGGGCTCGCGGGCCTTGATCCGCGCCATCAGCTCACGCGCGAGCTCGGCGTAGGCCTTCGCGGCGCGCGACTGGGGGTCGTAGACGCTGATCGGCTTGCCGTGGCTGGGTGCCTCGGCGAGGCGGACGGTGCGTGGGATCCGCGCGCGCGCGACCAGCTTTGGAAAGTGCTTGCGAACCTCGTCGATGACCTGCATCGAGAGGCGGTTCCGTCGGTCCTCCATTGTGAGCACGATGGCCAGGACCTCCAGTTTGTCATTCAGGCGCGCGCGGACCGCCTCGATGGTGTCGAGGAGCTGGGCCAGACCCTCGAGCGCGTAGTACTCGCACTGGACCGGCACTATGACGCCGTCGCCGGCGGCCAAAGCGTTGACGGTGAGCAGGCCGAGAGATGGCGGGCAGTCGACGATCACCGTGTCGTAGTTGGTCGCACCGCGGAGCGCCTGGCGAAGCCGGTATTCGCGGGCCATCACGGGCACGAGCTCGACCTCGGCGCCGGCCATCTCTGGGCCGGATGGGATGAGATCAAGGCCCGGCAAGTCCGTGGGCACGACTGCCTCGGCAAGGGGGCGCTCTCTGAGCAACACACCATAAATCCCATTCGCCCGCTCCTTGCTGATTCCCAAGCCGCTCGTGGCGTTCGCCTGTGGATCGAGGTCGACGATCAGGACTCGCTTTCCGCGCTCTGCCATGGCGGCGCCGAGGCTGATCGCAGTGGTCGTCTTCCCCACCCCGCCCTTCTGATTGCTGACCACGAGGACCGTCATTTCGCCCCCTGTCACACGTGAAACATGGGACCCAGAACCTACGGAAACCTGGGAACGACAACGAGCCCCTGCGTGCGCCTGATTGTAGTCGAAAGGCCCGCCGACCGTCGGGTGTCAGTTCCTGCGCATCCTGCGCTACTGCACTCTACGGGCTTTACCGGCGCTCCGTTGTGGCCGACTCCGTCGCGTGTGTGCGAATCGCAGCAGGTGCGGGGACCCGCCGCGTGATAATCCCGGATCAGACTGATCCTCGCGTGCATCTGCTACCTATTATGGATGCCACCGAGGCGACCGAGGCCGAGGGCGAGACCATCGAGCCGACGCGCCTGCCGGGGCGAACGCGACCCTGGGACCGCTTCCGCGTAGCGTCGTGGCGGCGGCCACGTTCCGCCACCAGAGGAGGGCTCCGTGCGCTTCGCGCTCGCCATTGCCATCCCGCTCGCGGCGGCGCTCCTCCAAGGATCGGTGGTGCCGTTCGTGTCCATTGCCGGCGCTCGTCCCAACCTCCCGGTGCTCGTGGCCGGCTCGTGGTCGGTCGCCGCGGGGGCGCGCGAAGCCGTCTGGTGGGCCTTTGTGGGTGGGCTTGCAGCCGATCTGCTCTCCGGCGGTCCGCTTGGCGCGCTCGCTCTGGCGTCACTGCTGCCGGTCGCGGCGATCGGGCTGGGGGAGGGCGCCCTCCGCCCCCGCTCGGTGATCGGCGGTGCGATGCTGATCGGCGTCGCCACACTCGCAGCCGGCCTGCTGTACCTGCTCATCCTCCTCGTCGTCGGACAACCTCTGTCGGATCCGGTGCTCCTCGCCGGCGGCGCCGGCGCGGGGGCGATCTACAACGGCATCCTCGCGATCGCTACCTATCCGATCGCGAGATGGGTGCGGCAAGCGACCGAGAAGCAGGCATCCTTCGGACTATGAGAAGCGCACCGCGCGATTTCGTCCGACCCAATCGCTTCATAGCGATGGCGATGGCGATCGTGATCGTCTTCACCGGCCTCACCGTGCGCCTTTGGGACCTGCAGGTCGTGAACGGCAGTCACTACCGCGTTCTCGCGGAGCAGAACCGCGTCCTGCGGCTCCCGGTCGAGGCGGAGCGGGGGATGATCGTGGATCGGAACGGCAGGGTCCTCGCGCGCAATCTCCCCGGCTTCGCCGTGACGGTCATCCCGGTGGACGTTCCACGCGCGAAACAGGAAGACCTATCTCGGCGGCTGGGCGCGCTGGTCGCGCGCGAGCCGGGCGACGTGTACAAGGCGATCGACGTCCAGCGTGCCCGCAACCCGTACGAGCCGGTGAAGATCTCCCTGAGGCCGGTCGCGCGCGACATCGCATTTCTGCTCACCGAGCGCGGCGAGATGTTCCCGGGCGTGCGCGTCGAGGCGGAGTCGATCCGCTCGTACCAGGATGCGGTCCTCTACTCACCGCTCCTCGGCTACATCGGTCCCGTCACTGAGGATGAGTTCGAGGCGCTGCGCGACAAGGGCTACCTGCAGACGGATCTGATCGGCCGCACCGGTCTCGAGTTCGTGTACGAGGAGTACCTGCGCGGCGGGTACGGGTGGCGCGAGATCGAGCGCGACGCGGCGCAGCGCGAGATCAAGCAGCTCGCGTATTCACCGCCGACGACGGGCAACAGCGTCGTGCTCACGATCGACGACCGCCTGCAGAAGCTCATCGAGGCCGAACTCAAAAAAGGGGTCGAAGAAGACCGCTTCACGCAGGCGGTGGGCATCGCGATGAACCCGCAGAACGGGGAGATCCTCGCGATGTACTCGAACCCCGGCTACGACAACAACTGGTTCATTAACGGCATCACGCCGGAGCAGATGAAGCAGCTCAACGGCGACGACCGCCGTCCGCTCGTCAACAAGGCCATCGGCGACATCTACCCTCCCGGATCGACGTTTAAGATGGTCACCGGTCTGTCGGCCCTCAACGAGGGAGTCGCGAACCGCGGCACCATCGTGAACGTCAACTCGACGGTGTTGAACGTCGGCGGCTTCCTCTTCTACGACTGGCGCGCGCACGGGACGCTGGACTTCGTGAACGGCTTCGCGCACTCGAGCGACATCTACTTCTACACGCTGGGTGGCGGCAATCCGAATACCGGGCAGCGTGGCGTGGGTCCCGAGGCCATCTACAAGTACGGAAGCGAGCTCGGATTCGGGAGCCGCACGGGCATCGATCTACCGGGAGAGGCCGCGGGGATCATGCCCAGCCCCGAGTGGAAGCAGCGCACCTTCGACGAGGCGTGGACGATCGGCAACACCTACCACGAGGCGATCGGCCAGGGCTTCGTGGCCGTCACGCCGCTGCAGCTCCTCAACGCATACGCGATCGTGGCCAACGGCGGCACCTTCTACCAGCCGCACCTCCTGAAGCAGGTCGTCGACCGGCAGGGGCAGGTCGTCTTCACGCAGCAGCCCAAGGTCGTCCGCGAGGTGAGCATTACCAAGAACAACCTCACGCTGCTCCGCGAGTCGGCGCGCCGCGTCGTGACCATCGGACACGCCTTCATGCCGAACGCCAAGCTGCCGATCGCGGGTAAGACCGGCACCGCGGAGTTCGGCTTGTCGGCCGGCAAGGACAGCGCCGGCCGCAACAAGCTCGGATTCCACAACTGGTTCGTTTCGTTCCTGCCGAAGGCGGACAACACCGACCCCACCGCCGAGATCGCGATGGTGATCTTCACCTTCGACTCGAGCCGGTCGCTCTGCGACACCTGCTTCAACCCCGCCGTGGGCATGACCCAGAGGATCCTCGAACAGTACGTGTTGGGCACGCCGTGAGCGCCTCAGCGATCTCGATCCGGCGGACGTCCTCGCCGCTGCACGATCGTCCGCACGCGCGTCGCTTCGATCAGGTGGATCCGTACCTGCTCATCGCGACGTTCTTGCTCATCGCGTATGGACTCGTCATGACGTACGCGGTCACGGTGGAGTCGCGCACCCTGACCGGCGACCCGATGCAGTACGTGATCCGAGGCGCGCTCTGGGCCGCCATCGGGCTCGCGGTCATGGTGACGGTCGCGATGTTCGACTACGCCTGGCTCGGGACGTTCGCGCCACTGCTGTTCCTTCTGACACTCGGCCTGCTCGGGGTCGTGCTCGCGATCGGGACGTCGTCGCTTGGCGCGCAGCGGTCGGTGACCTTCGCCGGCATGTCGTTCCAGTTCAGCGAGGTTGCGAAGGTGCTGATGATCGTCGTGCTCGCGAAGTTCTTCTCGGATCGCAGCGACAAGATCGGCTCGCCGATCACGATCGGACTCGGGCTCGCGATCCTCGCACCGGCGTTCGCGCTCGTGTACCGGCAGCCCGACCTCGGGACGAGCCTCGTGTTCGTCGCGATCTTCTTCGGGATCGCGTTCATGGCCGGTGCGCGGCTCTGGCAGCTGGTCTCCATGGTCGCGATCGTCGGGGCGGCGTTCCCACTCATCTGGGGACTGTTGAAGCCGTACCAGCAGGCGCGTCTCACCGCGTTCATCGATCCCTACGCGGATCCGCAGGGCGCCGGCTGGAACATCATCCAGTCGCTCATCGCGGTCGGATCAGGCGGACCGACAGGCAAAGGACTCACCGCAGGGACGCAGTCGCCGCTCGGCTATCTGCCGATCGCGGAGTCGGACTTCGTCTTCGCCGGCCTCGCGGAGGATCTCGGCTTCGTGGGCGCCGTGATCCTCTTCGCGCTGTACATCCTGCTGCTCATGGCGGCGCTCCGCGTCGCATTCCGCGCGCGGGACCCCTTCGGCATGCTCATCGCGTCCGGTGTCGTCGCGATGCTCGTGTTCCAGATCATGGTGAACGTCGGCATGGCGATCTCGCTCATGCCCGTGACCGGCATTCCGCTCCCGTTCATCTCGCACGGCGGCAGCTCGCTCGTGTCGATCTGTTTCGCGCTCGGCGTATTGCAGTCAGTCTCGATGCGTCGCCCCGGACCGGAGATCGGCTAGCGCTCCGTCGTCAGGGTGGACGGTGGCAGTCTCTCGGCGTCTTCCGGCACCGCGTAATAGGGACCGCGCGGATCGAAGAGCGGATCGGCAGCCGCGATCAGCTGTCGCACCTCGTCCCGTGCTGCTCGCGCGAACCGGCGCTCCTTCGACGGCAGAAAGATCAGCTGATGCTCATCCTTCTCGCTCACCGCACCCGACGGGTCGATCATCACGTCGAGGAAGAGATCCACGAAATCGATGAGCTCGCCACCGACGCGAATGCGGTGCGCGATATCGATGTAGAAGCGCTTCTGATCGTCGGGACCGTGGCACGCGATGGTGAAGGGACGATCCGGGTGGAGGATCGAGATGCCGCGGTGCTGCGCCATCCAACCCCCAAGGGGATTGGACCACCGCGTCCCCGTCGGCTGGTAGAGGCGTATCCATCCTGCGACCGGAGGCAGCAGATAGCCCCATCGCGTCTGCCAGATGGAGCCGTCGGGGATGCGTTTGTCGATGCGGATGAGCGTGTACATCCACCTATACTTTCGGCGCAGAGGCCGCGATCGGGAGCAGTACGCGCAACCCCTGACGAAGAGAGCCGGCGGATGGTGTGAGCCGGTGTCCGGGAACGCCGAACTCACCCGGGAGCCGCGAGCGTGAATCGTAAGAAATAGCGCTCGCCGGAGTCACGTCCGTTATCAGCGTGTTCGAGCGGAGAGCGATCGGGGCTGTGGCGCAGTGGGAGCGCATCACACTGGCAGTGTGGGGGTCGCGGGTTCGAATCCCGCCAGCTCCACCAGATCGTTCTCAACTGGGGTGGTACCGCGGAAGTCGCCTTCCGTCCCCGAGTCCGGCAGTGGCCGGCGGGGCGGAGGGCGTTTTTCTATTCGGGCGAAAGGAGGCGCGAGATGGCAGTCACCAAGCAGCGGATCGACCGCTATGAACCGGCGAGCATCGAGTCCAAGTGGCAGGACGAGTGGGTGCGCTCCGGCCTCCACGACACACCGGACGACGCGGGTCGCCCGAACTTCTACTTCCTGACGATGTTCCCGTACCCGTCGGGCGACATCCATGTGGGCCACTGGTACGCGTTCGCGCCACCGGACGCCGCCGCGCGCTTCCTGAGGATGCGCGGGCACAACGTGCTGTTCCCGATGGGCTTCGACGCGTTCGGGATCAATGCCGAGAACGCGGCGATCGATCGCAAGATCCACCCCGCGGTGTGGACCGAAAAGAACATGGCCCACATGCGCGATCAGTTCAAGCGCATGGGCACGGCGATCGACTGGCGGCGCGAGGTCATCACCTGCTACCCCGAGTACTACCGCTGGAACCAGTGGATGTTCCTGAAGCTTTTCGAGAAGGGCCTGGCCTACCGCGGCGATGCGCCCGTGAACTGGTGCCCGCGCGACGAGACGGTCCTGGCCAACGAGCAGGTCATCGCGGGCAAGTGCGAGCGCTGCGACACGCCCGTCGTGAAGCGGCAGATGACGCAGTGGTTCTACAGGATCACGCAGTACGCGGACGAGCTGCTGAAGTTCGACGGCCTGGATTGGCCGGAGCGCGTGCGCGTCCTGCAGACGAACTGGATCGGGCGCTCAGAGGGCGCGGAGATCACCTTCCCGGTCGACGGGTACGCCGGCGGTGAGATCCGCTTTTTCACCACCCGGCCGGACACGATCTACGGCGCGACGTTCATGGTCCTGGCGCCAGAGCATCCGTTGGTCGCAAGCATCACGGCGCCCGCGCGTCGGGCGGAGGTCGAGAAGTACGTCGAGCGCGCGCGGAACATGGCCGAGATCGAACGCACCAGGGCGGAGCGCGAGAAGACGGGCGTGGACACCGGGGCGTTCGCGCGCAATGTGTTCACCGGCGAGCGCGTGCCGATCTGGATCGCCGATTACGTGCTGTCGACCTACGGGACCGGCGCGATCATGGCCGTCCCGGGGCACGACGAGCGCGACTTTGAGTTCGCGAAGAAGCACGGCCTGGAGATCCGCGAGGTCATCAGTCCGGACGGGAGCGAGCACGCCGCGCTGGATGCGCCGTACGTCGGTGAGGGTGTGATGGTCCGCAGCGGGCCCCTGAGCCGGACGCGCAGCGAGGTGGGGAAGGGCGCGGTCGCCGAGGACGCTAAGAAGCGCGGCATCGGCGGGCCGTCGGTGATCTATCGGCTGCGCGACTGGCTGATCTCGCGCCAGCGCTACTGGGGCACGCCGATCCCGATCGTTCACTGCGACGGCTGCGGCGCCGTTCCGGTCCCGTATGAGCAGTTGCCAATCGAGCTACCGCGCGACGTCGAGTTCACCGGGCGCGGCGGTTCGCCATTGGCGCGCGTCGAGTCCTTCGTGAACACGACGTGCCCGACGTGCGGCAAAGCCGCGCGCCGCGACACCGACACGATGGACACCTTCGTGGACTCGTCCTGGTATATGTACCGCTACGTCGATCCGAAGATCGGGACGGCGTTCATGAACAAGGACGTCGGACGGAAGTGGCTGCCGGTCCATCAGTACACCGGCGGTGTCGAGCACGCGATCCTTCATCTGCTGTACATGCGCTTCGTCTGCAAAGCGCTGCGCGACATGGGTGAGGTGTGGTTCGACGAGCCCGTGATGC
Organism: Chloroflexota bacterium; assembly: GCA_031395235.1. GTDB lineage: Bacteria > Chloroflexota > Limnocylindria > P2-11E > P2-11E > CF-39. The sequence continues at coordinate 5,100 of JANNUM010000193.1, read as the reverse complement.
GCTTCCGCTATCAGGGCACGATCGTCTTCAAGGGCCGCAAGATGTCGAAGTCGCGCGGCAACGTTCAGACGCCCGACGAATACGTCAAGCGGTACGGCGCCGACACGCTGCGCCTATTCATGATGTTCATGGGGCCGTGGGTCGATGGCGCGGATTGGGACGCGTCCGGCATCGAGGGCGTGCACCGCTTCCTGCGACGCGTGTGGGAGCTGGGGCTGACCGAGCCGGAGCCGTCAGGCGCACGCGATGCCGACGTCGACGGCGCGGTCCAGCGCACGATCAAGAAGGTCACGGAGGATCTCGGCGCGTATCACTTCAACACCGCGGTCGCCGCGATGATGGAGCTGGCCAACACGCTGCAGCACGCAACCGGTCTAACCCGCAACGACGGCGTCGCCGCGCTGATCCTCCTGCTGGCGCCGTTCGCACCGCACCTGACCGAGGAGCTCTGGCACCGGCGTGGCGGCACAGGCTCGGTCCACCAGCAGCCCTGGCCGGCGTACGACGAGGTGGTCGCCGCGCCGCGCGAGGTCACCATCGTCGTTCAAGTCAATGGCAAGGTCCGCGATCGCATATCCATGCCCGCGGGCCTATCAGAGGCGGAGGTTCAGGGCAGGGCGCTGGCGAGCCAAAAGGTGCAGGCGGCGCTGAACGGAACGACGCCGGCGAAGGTGATCGTCGTGGCCGACCGCATTGTGAGTATCGTGACGTCGTGAGTGGGGAGATCAGGCTCGGTGCGCTCTGCGATCACGCGCTCGTGGGCCAGGACGGCAAGGTGAGCCTGCTCGGGATCTTCCGGAACATCAGCGTGAGCGGCCTGCCCGCGCAGCATCCGCGGATGTTCCTCGTCGCGATCCTCGGGCTCGACGTCGGCGCGCACACCGTCGTCGTGCGCCTGCTGCGGCCGGACGGTCAGCAGTCGATGCCGAACCCGCCGGAGATCTCCGTGCACGCCGTCGCGGGACAGGACGTGAACGTCATCGTCGAGCTCAATAACATGAGCTTCACGACGTACGGGACGCACCGCTTCGAGCTCACCGTCGATGGCGAGGCGGTCGGCCAACTTCCCGTCTCGATCGTGCAGATGCAGCCGCCCGGGGAGCGTCGTCGCGCGAATTAGTAGGCCTCGTCACACAAATGTGTGACGGCCGCGAGGCCACTCGGGGCTTCCCACGACGCAGCGATCCAGGCACGCTCCGGCCATGCCCCGTGCAGTCGTGATCGCCGTGCTCGTCGCCGTCGCCGCCGGCGCGCTCGTCCTGGTCGTGCGCGCGCGCACGCCCGCGCCGGTGCCGATCGAGGTCGTCGAGGCGACACCCGAGCCGACCCCGCCACCGCTAATCGTGGTGGATGTCGAGGGCGCGGTCGCGCGTCCCGGTGTCGTCCGGCTCGCCTCCGGCGCGCGGGTCGCGGATGCGCTCGCCGCGGCCGGCGGGACCACGCCGGACGCCGATCCCGCCGCCCTCAACAAGGCCGCGAAGCTGCAGGACGGGGCGCGCGTGTACGTGCCGCGCCACGGCGAGACGCCGCCGGCGGGCAGCGTCGGTAGCGGATCGGAGCGCAAGGTCGACATCAACCGCGCCACCTCCGCGGAGCTCGAGTCGCTTCCGGGCATAGGGCCGAGCACCGCCGCGCGCATCGTTCGCGCGCGCGACCTCCGGGCCTTCACCAAGGTCGAGGAGCTGCAGACGCGCGGGCTCGTCTCGGCGCGTGTCCTGTTCGACATCCGCGACCTCGTCACCACGAGGTAGCGCACAACGGTGAGCGCAGTTCTTCTCGCACCCCTCCTACCCGCCGCGCTCCTCGCGGCGAGCGTCGCCCTGGCGGCGCAGGCCGCCGTCCCGCTCGCGTTCGCGCTCGGCGCGGTGAGCGCGGTCGTGTGCGCGGCGCTCGCGCTCGCGAGCGCCGATGGTCCCCGCCGATCGTTGTGGGCCTGCGCCTGCGCAGCGGCGGTCGGCCTGTCGCTGCGGCTTGTGCTCGGTCCCGTGCCCGGCGTGGACCTCGCGCAGCTCCTGTCTCTCGATGGGCTCCGCGGGGATCTCGCGCGTCCGCTCCGCGTGCTCGTGCCGGAACCGGAGAGCGGCATCCTGCTCGGGATCGTGCTCGGTGAACGCGCCAGCGTCTCTCCGGATCTCGCCCGCGCGTTCGCCGTGAGCGGCACCACGCATCTGCTCGCGATCTCGGGCTTCAACATGACGCTTGTCGGCGCCGGGGTCGCGCTCGCGCTCCGCGGGCGCGCGCGACCCATGGTGCGTGCCGTCGCGACCGTCGCCGCGATCCTGACGTACAGCCTGCTGGTCGGCCTCGCGCCCAGCGTGATGCGCGCCGCGCTCATGGCGTCCGTTGCGTCATGCGGCCTTGCCTCGGGGCGGCGCGCGGCGACGGCGAACGCCTTGTGCGTCGCGGTGACGGCGATGTTGTTCGCCGATCCCGCGGCGATCGCGGATCTCGGATTCGTGCTCTCGGCGGCGGCTACCGCGGGACTCGTCCTGTGGCAGGCGCCCCTCGCGGCGCGCTTCACCCGCCTGCCCGGCGCGCTCCGCGAGGGCCTTGCGACGACGCTCGCCGCCAGCGTGCCGACACTGCCCGTCGTCGCCGCGGCGTTCGGCCGCGTGTCGCTCGTCTCGCCGCTCGCGAATCTCGTCGCGGTGCCGCTCTTCCCGCCCCTGATGCTGACCGGCGCGGCGGCCAGCGCCGTTGGCGCGCTATCGCTCGACCTCGCGCGTCCGGTCGCGCTCGTCGCGTACGGCTGCGCGCTCGCGCTGCGCACCGTCGTCGAGTTGTTCGCCGCGCTTCCAGTCGCGGCGATCAGCGTGCCATCCGGTCCCCTGACGGGCGCCGTCGTCGCGTTGGCACTGGTCGCGGTGGCGCGCGGCGCGCCGTTGGTCCGTTGGCGTCCTCACTTTCCGCCGATCGCGTGGCCATCGGTCGCCGCGCCCCGTGCCGCACTCCTTGCCCTGCCCGCGCTCGTCATCGCCGGCGCCATCGCGTGGCCGAGCGCGGATCCGGATGTTCGGGTGCGCGCGCTTGACGTCGGTCAGGGTGATGCGTATCTGGTCGAGCTTGGCGGGGCCACGGTGCTCATCGACGGTGGCCCGGATCCCGCGCGTCTCATGGCGCAGCTCGGCGCGAGCCTTCCGCCATGGCGGCGCCGCATCGATGTGATCGTTCTGACGCATGCGCACCTCGACCACGGCGCGGGTCTTCTCGCGGCACTCGAGCGCTACGAGGTCGGTATGACGCTCGAGCCTGTGGGGCTGAATCCGGGTCCGCTGGCGGATCTCTGGGCCGAAGGGATCGCTCGCGCGCACGCCGAACGACATGTCGTGCGCGCCGGGCAGCAGCTGCGCGTCGCGGATGCGGTGATCACCGTGCTCTCGCCCGAGGAGGATTCGCGCGTCGATACGCCGTCGCTCGTCCTCCGCGTCGAGCGCGGACGCTTCTCGGCGCTCTTCATGGGCGACGCGACCGATCAGGCGCTCGCGGATCTCCTGCTGCATCCGGAAGGACTCCGCTCGCGCGTCTATGTGCCGCCGCACCACGGCGCGGCGACGCCGCACGCCGTGACGCTCGCCCGCGCGGTGCGTCCGGAAGTCGCGCTCATCTCGGTCGGGGCCGGGAACCGGTATGGTCATCCCACACCGGACACGCTCGCGGCCCTCGGCGGGATCACGACGTTCCGGACCGATCGCGACGGGACGGTGGAGGTCTCGCTCGATGGCTCAGGCCTCGTGGTCCGCGCCCACGCGAATGGTCTTCCTCCTCCACGGCGAGGATTCGTTCCGTACGCGCCTGCGGGTCGGTGAGCTCGTTGGATCGCTGCTCGGCGGTGGCGCGGGGGAGCCCGGCGATCTCTCCCAGCGGCGGTCGCCCCAGCTCGGTGGCGCGCTCGGGCTGACCCGGATCGACGCGCGCTCCGATCCGGTCGACGCCATCACGATGGCCGGGCAGTCGCAGGGCCTGTTCGCCGCGGTGGACGAGCGGCAGGTCGTCCTCGTGGATCACGCCGAGGCGCTGACTGGCGTCGACTTCCTTGCGTCGTTCCCGGCCGAGTCCGCGCTGGTCCTGGTCGCGGTCGAGGCGCTTCGCGCGGGCCGCGGTCGTTCACGCGGGCGCGCGAAGACCGGCGCGCCGGCGGAACTGTCCCTACCGGATGCGGTCCAGGAGGTCGGCGGACGCGTGCAGCGGATCCAGCGCCTTCTGCCGTTCGAGGTGAAGGGTTGGATCGGCGCGCGCGCGCGCCTGCACCAGGTCGCGTTGCAGCCGGACGCGATGGATGCACTCGCGTTCGCGCTGGGACCGGACACGGAGCGCATCGAGAACGAGGTGCAGAAGCTCGGCGCCTACGCGAATGGCGCGCCGGTGACCGCCACGGACGTACGCGCGCTCGTCAGCGGCGCGATCGAGTCGGACATCTTTGAGCTCACCAAGGCGGTCGTGCGGCGCAGCCATCGTGAGGCCGTGCCGCTCCTCGAGCGTCTTCTCGCAGAGGGGAACGCCCCGCAGCAGATCCTCGCGCTCCTCCTGTGGCAGTTCCGCGTGCTGCTCTTCGCGTCCACCGCGCCGTCGAGCGCCGACGCCGAGCGCCAGGCGAAGGCGATCCGATCCTCACCGGGCGCGATCCTTCGCTACGTGCAGCACGCGCGCGGTCTCAGCCGATCGGACATCGCCCGCGCGTATGAATCGCTCTACGCCACCGACGTCTCGATCAAGACAGGCCGCGCGGATTCGGACGAGGCCGCGCTGCTGTTATGCGTGCTCGATCTGTGCGGCGTCCCGGGCGCGGATCTGCGCGATCTCTTGTTGACCGAGGCGCCGCGGCGCGGCTAGCGCTTCGTCGCGGCCTCGGGCGTGACGGGCTTGCCAGTCGCGGGCACGGCGGGCTTCGCCTCCTGCGTTGTCCTGTAGTCCTCGAGGAATTTCTTCTGTCCCGCGTCGGTGAGCGGGTGGTTGAACAGCATCTTCATCACCGCGAACGGCATCGTGCCGATGTCGGCGCCGGCGAGCGCGGCCTGCGTGACGTGCATCGGGTTGCGGATCGACGCCGCGAGCACCTTGGTCTTGATCTCCTGCTGACGGTATGCGGAGACGATGTCGGCA
>JANNUM010000114.1:0-5497 GCA_031395235.1 Chloroflexota bacterium | reverse complement strand
TGGCCACCCATGTTCGGTGAGGCGCTTCAGCGCTTCTTCGCTGATCGCCGCCGGCTGCGCCGTCGCGCTGTAACGGTGCTTCGCGAGGAAGTGCTCCACGAGCGCGGCAATGTCCTCCTTACGGTCGCGTAGCGGCGGCATGTGGATGTTGATGACGTTGAGCCGGTAGTACAGGTCATCACGGAACCTATTCTGCTCCACGAGCTTCTGCAGATCCTTGTTCGTCGCGCAGATCACGCGGATGTCGACCTTGATGGGCAGGGACGAGCCGAGCCGCTCGATCTTGCGCTCTTGCAACACGCGCAGCAGCTTGGTCTGCGTCGCAAGGCTCATCTCGGCGATCTCGTCCAGGAAGATCGTCCCCTTGTCGGCGAGCTCGAAGCGACCCTTCCGCATGGCCATCGCGCCGGTGAAGGAGCCCTTCTCGTGTCCGAACAGCTCGGCCTCGAGCAGCGTCTCGGGCAATGCGGCGCACGACACCTTGACCATCGGACCGCTGCGCCGGCTGGAGTTCAGGTGCAAGGCCTCAGCGACGAGCTCCTTCCCGGTGCCGCTCTCGCCGGTGATGAGGACTGTGGCGTCGGCCTTCGCGACCTTGCCGACGGTCTTGTAGACCTCCTGCATCGCCGTTGAGTTGCCCACGATGCGCTCGGTCTGCACCAGCGAGCTGATCTCGTCCCGCAGGACCTCGACCTCTTGCGCGAGGTCCTGGTAGTCGAAGGCACGCTTGACGGTGTGTGCGATCTTGTCGAGCTCGAACGGCTTGGTGATGTAGTCGAACGCCCCGAGTTGCATCGCGTCGATCGCGAAGCGCGACGACCCGAAGGCGGTCATGATCAGGACCGCGGTCTTCGGCGACGCGGCCTTCACCTTCGGAAGCGCCTCGATGCCGTTCAGCTCCGGCATCCGTACGTCCATGATCACGAGGTCCGGAGAGCTCTCGCCGACCTGCGCCACCACCTCGTTTCCCGTCGCGGCTTCGGTGATGGAGTAGCCCTCGTCGGTGAGAAGCTGCCTCAAAAGCGAACGGATCGAGGCATCATCATCAGCGACGAGGATCGACTTCTGGCCCATCTCTGTACGGTTCCTTCCCAGCGGGAGCCAAATTGCGCCTCGCGGACCACGCTCCCCGGTGTGACGGACAGTTTGTGTCCCGCGAAGCGTACATGTCAAATCGTCGCCTGCTTGACCGTTCGTCCGGGAAGCGCCCGTCAGCGGACGTCGCGGATGGCCGGCACGAACGAGGCGATCACCGCCGTGGCGATGGTGACCAGCCCGGCGAACGCGATGAGAACGTGTACTCCGATCGCGTCGCCGAGCAGGCCACTGATGAGGACAAGGGGTAGCCAGCTGAGGTTCGTGAGCGCTATCCGAGCCCCGAAGACGCGAGCGCGCATGTTGGACGGTGTCGCCTCTTGCATGATCGTGACGGTCGGCACGAAGAAGAGGACGTTCGCGGCGCCGAGCAGGCCGAACAAGCCGAGGGCGATAGTGAAGTTCGGCGCGACGGCAATGAGTCCGGCGACGGTGCCCCATGTCGCGAAGCCAGCGATGAGCAGATGCCCCTTCCGGTAGTGAATGAGATAGCGCGGAAAGATCGCACTCGCGAGGACCGCGCCGAACGCGATCGCGGCCTCCGCGCCACCGAACATGACCGCGCCCGCGGTCGCGTCGCCGCCCGCGAAGCGGCGGATGATGAGCACGGGCGTGAGCCCGTTCACCACCGGTAGCGCCAGCTGCGCGGCGAGTGAGAAGACGGTGTTCGCCCACACGACCGCGGTGCGCCGAATGAAGCGCAGGCCTTCCATACCGTCGCGCCAGACCCGTCCCAGCGTGACCGGGCGACTCGGCTCGGTGATGACAATGCGCGAGAGAAGCAACGCGGCGAGCGCGAACGTCAAGGCGTCCGCGTAGAACGCGCCCTCGCCGAACGTCGCGACGAGGACGCCGGCGGCCAGCGCTCCTCCGATCTCGACCGCGCGATCCGAGCCGTACACGAGCGAATTCCCAGCCGCGAGCCGTTCCGGCGTGAGGAGCGCGGGCACGATCGCGACGCGTGCCGGGTTGAAGATCGCGCCGCAGATGCCCGCCAGGAACACCAGGAAGAAGACGACGGCCAGCGGAGCGCCCGCGCCGAGCAGGAGCGGCACCGCGCCGATGAGAACGACGCGCAAGATGTCGCACCAGAGCATCGCCCGCCGGGACCCGACCGCATCGGCTATGGCGCCGCCAAAGAGAGAAAACAGCGCATTCGGGATGGTCGCGATCACCACCGCCAGCGCCGTCCAGAGGGCCGACCCCGTTGCGCGGTAGGTGACGAATGTCAGCGCGATGAGCGTGATCGGATCTCCGAAGCGGCTGATGACCTGCGCGAGCCAGAAGAGCGCGAAGTTCGTCGAGCGAAGCTCGTGTCGGGAGGCGACCTCCTCCGGCGAGGCTTGAAGCCAGAGGAACGGGATGAGGAAGCCACCGAATGCGATCAGGACATCGCCGACGCTGTACATGCCGCTCACGATCCCGACCGGGATGATGTCGGCGAGGAACGGGAAGACCGTGCCGGGCCCGAGCGCGATGTGAAAACCGTTCTGCGGTGGCAATGCGTTGATCGCGGTCGCGACCGTCATGTCGACCGGCATGCCGCTGTTGAGGAGCACCACGAGGACGTTGGAGAACGTGCCGACCGAGATGAGCGCCGCGCCAGGCAGGCGCCAGTTCCTGGCCGCCACCACCGCGATGCAGACGAGGCCGATGAAGTACACGGCGAGCGGGGATGTGGGAACCACGTAGCCGAGAAGCCGAAGGCCTGCGCCGACGACCAGCAGCGGCCAGAGGTGGAGAGTGAAGGTGCTGAGACGGCGCCAATCGCCGCCGAATGCGATGCCGGCGGCGATCCCTGCTATTACACCGCTAACTAGCATGGGCGTCGCGCACGAGCGGTTCGCGCGCGAGCCGCCGTCGGAGCTCCGCCAGCGTCTCGTAGTTGATCGGTGGCAGGTCGTTGGCCTCGAATGAGTCCGGGCCGCGCCGCTGGATGCACGTCGTCAGCGCTCGGACGATGGCCGGATCGAACTGGGTGCCCTTGTAGCGATTGAGCTGCTCCATCGCGCGGTCATGGCCCGGGGCTTTCCGGTAGATGCGATCCGAGGTCATCGCTTCGTAGGTGTCGGCGACGAGGAGGATGCGCGACCCAATGGGGATCTCCTCGCCCTTCAAACCTTGCGGGTAGCCACTGCCGTCGTAGTTCTCGTGATGGGCCAGGACGATCGGCACCAGCGGGCGAAGCGCCGCCGACGGCTCCAGGATCGACGCGCCGTAGATCGGATGCCGCCGCATGAGCTCCTGCTCGTCGTGGTCGAGGCGCGCGGGCTTCATGAGGATGCGGTCCTCGACGCCGATCTTGCCAATGTCGTGCAGGAGGCCGGCGAGCTCGATCTGCTCGATCTCTCGCTCCGCGATCCCGAGCTCACGCGCGATCGCGCCAGCGATGCGCGACACGCGATCGGCGTGGCCACGCGTAAACCCGTCCTTCGCGTCGATCGCCTGCGAGAGCGCCTGCACCGTCCCGTAGAAGAGGTCTCGGGTCTCGGTGTATCTGCTGAAGGAGTAGCGCGCGAGCAGCAGCGGGACCATGAACAACATCGCGGCCCACAGCCCCACCTTGTTGGCGACCTCCGCCATGAGCCATCCCAGCGGGACCTGCGACACCAGACCGATCGCAACATTGCTCAGGGACAGCGCCCATACACGCAACAGCGGAGTACCCGTGTTCAGGCTGTTGGCCAACATCGACAGTCCGTTGTTGACGACCGCGAAAGCGCCACCCACCGCGGCGATCTGCGCGAGGACGCCAAGCGGGTCTCCGGGTCTTACCGCCGATTGCGTCATCGCCAGTACGACCCACCCGGCGAATGCAGAGAGTACCCAGTCCGCGCGGTTGAAAACGGTGCCGTACCACTTTGGGCCACCACGAATGTCGCGTGGCTCGAATGTCCCAATTAGAGCTACCCAGCACACGCCGAACGGGTTTGGGAGACCAGGATCGAAGAGCGCCGCTAGCACCGGCGCAGTCGTGATCGTCGCGAAGACCCCACCGGGTAGTCGGACGGGTAGGGCCGCTGCGACCAAAGTAACGACGATCCAAAAGAAGATTCGAGCGAGATCGAGTTCGGCGGGTAGCGGCGCGGAAACACGAACGAGGATCAGCGCCGCGAGAGCGACCACAGGAATGAACAGCCATCGCACCGAAGGTGGAAGAGGGGTCAGCCGGGAGGTCACGTGCGGGAGGATATTCGAGACGCTCAGGCAAGCCGCATCGAATCGGATACATACAGATACAAAAGAAGGGCCTTAGCGGCCCTTCCCTTGCGCGCTTTTACGCCTCTAGAGGACGGAAATGACCTTAGAAACCGTTGCTGCCAGCGCCGCCAGCGAGAACGAGCGCGGCCAGCATGGCCAACGTTGCAAGGATCCGCTGCATGTGAGCCTCCCTTCGCCCGGCTATCACGTGTCCTGCCGGGCCTCTACGTCTGTCAATCGGGCGGCTTGGTCGGCGACTTAAGGGCCTAGCTAGGTCCGATACCCCTCAGACACGGGAAGAACTGCCGTAATCTGGCCGAAAACCGGAAAATCGCGGCTAGAGGCGCTCGTAACGGGCCACGTCGAGCACAAAAACGGTGGCCCCGCCGAAGGTGACCTCCACCGGGTAGGGCATGTAGAACTCCCCCGGTTCCATGATCGGCGGCATCGGGCTGATGTGCTGGGTCCGCGCGTGGCAGGTCTCCCGGATGGTCGCGATCACGTCCTCGACCTGGGTCTCCTCGACGCCGACCATGATCGAAGCGTTGCTCGTCTTGAGGAACCCGCCCTGCGACTGAAGGCGCGTCACCCGGTATTCCTTGTCGGTCAGGGCGTCGACGAGCGCACCGGCGTCCTCTGGGTGGACGATCGCGACCACGAGCTTCATCCCGGCGGGACTATACCCTCGCGCTCGCTTGTGCCGGAGCTACGCCGGAGCCCCGAGCAGCGCGTCCACCTCGCGCCGGATGTCGCCCGCCACCTCCGCCTCGTCGCGGTCGGCCCGTATGACGACGAAACGGCGCGGCTCGGCGGCGGCCAGGCGCAGGTAGGCATCCCGGACACGGAGATGGAAGTCCGTCGCGTCGGCCTCGAACCGATCCCACCGAGCCTCGGCGCGCCAGCAAGACCGCGCGAGACCCACCTCGACCGGTACGTCAAGAAGGAAGGTGCGATCGGGCACGAGCGTCCCGACGGCGAGCGCGGTCACCTCACGGATCGCCTCGAGGGATACGCCATGGCCGTGACCCTGGTACACGACGGTCGAATCGAAGAAGCGATCGGCGATGACGATCTTCCCCGCATCGAGCGCGGGGCGGATGACCTCGCGCGCGAGCTGCGCACGCGCGCTGCTGAACAGGAGAACCTGCGCCTCCGGGCTGAGCGGGATCTCGCGCGCGTGCAGGAGGATGTCGCGGATGCG
>JANNUM010000092.1:0-1656 GCA_031395235.1 Chloroflexota bacterium | reverse complement strand
GTCGGCGTCGAACACAGCGCGTCCGGTGGCGGCGCCGGGCGAGGCGTTGAGGCCCTTCGCGAGGAAGCGACCGGCTTTCCGCGCCTTCTCGACCTCGGCCTCGTCGAACCGCGGTAAGAGCAGCTGCTCGACGTGCATGGGGTCCACGCGCTGCAGCGCCTCGTCCTTGTTGATGAGCTTTTCGCGGTTCATGTCGATCGCGATCTTCACCGCCGCGCGCGCCGTCCGCTTCGCGCTACGTGTCTGGAGCATGTAGAGCTTGGCGCGTTCGATCGTGAACTCCATGTCCTGCACGTCGCGATAGTGCTTCTCGAGCCGCTGCGCGATCTTCTCGAACTGCGCGTAGACCTTTGGCATCTCCTGCTTCATCTGCGCGATCTTGGACGGGGTCCGGATGCCGGCGACGACGTCCTCGCCCTGCGCGTTCACGAGGTACTCGCCGTACAGCTCCTTCGCGCCGGTGTTCGGGTCGCGCGTGAAGGCCACACCGGTGCCCGAGTCGTCGCCCATGTTCCCGTAGACCATGCTCTGCACGTTCACCGCGGTGCCCAGGTCATGGCGGATCTTGAACGCGTTGCGGTAGTCGACAGCGCGGCGTCCGAACCACGAACCGAACACGGCCTCGATCGCGAGGCGCAGCTGATCCAGCGGCTCCGTCGGGAACGGCTTCTTCGTTTCGCGGCGGACGATCTCCTTGAACTCGGTGACGAGCTCTTGCAGCGCCTTCGGCGTGAGGTCGGTGTCCGCTTTCGCGCTGGTCGCCTTCTTCTTGGCCTCGAGCGCGTGATCGAACTTCTCCGCGGGGATGTCCTGCACGATGCGGCCGAACATCGAGATGAAGCGCCGATACGCGTCCCAGGCGAATCGCGGGTTCTTGGTGAGCTTTTCGAGCGCGGCGCGGCTCTCGTCGTTCAGGCCGAGGTTGAGGACCGTGTCCATCATGCCGGGCATCGACATCGCGGCACCGGAGCGGACCGAGACGAGGAGCGGGTTCTTCGTGTCTCCGAGCTTCTTTCCGGTGGAGTGCTCCACGCGCGCGAGCGCCTTCTCGAGCTGATCCCACAGCCCCGGTGGGAGCTTCTTGCCCGACGCGAAGTAGGCGTTGCACGCCTCGGTCGTGATCGTGAAGCCCGGTGGGACCGGGAGGCCCGCGTTCGTCATCTCCGCGATGCCGGCGCCCTTGCCACCCAGGAGGGAACGCATCTGGGCGCCGCCCTCGGCCTTGCCGTCGACGAAGAGGTAGACCCACTTCTTCGCCCTTGCCGTCGTTTTCTTCCTCGTCGCGCTCCGGCGTGCGGGCACCGTGCACCTCCCCTTTCGGACCGCTTGATATTGGCAGATTTCCTGCTCCGCTGGTCCGCGGTGCGTGAGCCTGCGGTACATTCGCCGTCCTTGTACGAACGACCCGGTTACCGCACGCTCCTCGGCCGCGTCCGCGACAACGTACGGCTCTACATCCGCAAGCAGCTGGAGCTGCCGCGGCAGGAGATCGCGGAGATCGTGCGCGCGAACCTGCGCGCGGCGATGTGGTTCGGCGTCGCGCTCGCGTTCGTCCTCTGCACCCTCGTCGCGCTCACGGTGCTCGTGATCGCTGTCATCGCGATCTGGTGGCCACTTCCGGTCGCGGCGCTCACCACCTTGCTGCTGTTCCTGGCG
>JANNUM010000087.1:0-2393 GCA_031395235.1 Chloroflexota bacterium | reverse complement strand
TCGTTGGCGACGGAGACGACCGTCCCGGCGGTGTCGAAGAAGTCGGACAGCATGAGCGAGAAGACGGTGAGGATCGCGACGAAGAAGCCAAGTCTGAAGACCTCGAGGAGTGCGATGCCGTTGGGCCCGCTGGTGAACACCGCGCCGATCGTCGAGAAGTCGGGCGTGGCCAGCAGCGTTTGGGGCATGACCGCGACCCCAGGGAGAGCGCTGTACGTTGCGCCGGCGGTGGCGACATTGACCAGGACTCCGATCACCGTCGCGCCAATGATCCCGAGGATGAGCGCGCCTTTGATGTTGCGCGAGTACAGGAACGCGGTCAGCAGGAGCCCGCCGATCGTGACGATGGCGGTACCGCTATTGAGATTGCCGAGCGTGATCGGATTCGACGGATTGCCGGTCGCGACGGCCAGCCCGCCGTTGAAGACGCCGATCGCGAAGATGAAGGCGCCGATGCCGGCGCCGATGCCGAGCTTGATCGGAACGGGGACGGCGTCAAGCAAGGTGCGGCGGACGCCGAGCGCCATCGCGATACAGATCAACAGACCTTCGAGCGCGACCACGCCCATTGCGCCCTGCCACGAGAGGCCGGCGGCTCCGACGAGACTGAAGGCCACGACGGCGTTGATGCCGAGGCCCGCCGCGCCCGCGTACGGATAGTTCGCGTAGAGCGCCATGGCGCCGGTGAAGAGCGCGGCCATGAGCGCGGTGGCCGCGACCACTGCGGGGAATGGAATGCCTGCCTGCGAAAGGATGACGGCGTTCACCACGAGGATGTAGGACATGACGAGGTAGTTGGTGACGCCACCTCGGATCTCGGTACCGATCGTGGACCCGGACGCGCGGACTTTGAATTGCCGCTCGATCCAGTCCTGGCCGCCGGAAGCGGCGGCCGTACGTGCTGCCATGAAAATCCCCCTCCCTAAATCCGGTGACTCTGCGCGGGTGCTGGGCGACGCACCTCCTCAGTGCGCTCGCTCACACCGGCGCGTCTTGTGCCGCCAATCGGGAGGAAGCGGGCGGCCGGTCTGTACCGCGGCGGATTCTAGTTGAGCAACTCGCGTTTGCGCTCGCTCAACACGCGTTCGGCGTCCCGATCACGGCGCTGGCGAACCTATCACGCGGACGGGTCCATGGCGTGCTGGACGGTGCTGCTACCTTGTCTCGGTCGCCGACAGAAGCGCTCGCCCCGATAAGGTCACCCTTGCCGCGTTCGCGGCTCTTATCCTCCTCGGCGGCGCGAATTCGGTCGCGATCCGCTTCAGCAATGTCGAGCTGCCACCCTTCTGGGGCGCCGCGGCGCGGTTCGCGGCCGCGACACTCCTGATGTACGCGGCCATGCTCTACCTCCGGCTGCCTTTTCCGCGGGGTCGCGCCCTCAGGGAGATCGCCGTCTTCGGAGTCCTGAACTTCGGGCTGAGCTACGCGTTCGTCTACTGGGGACTGCTGCAGGTGCAGGCGGGACTCGCACAGGTCGTGATCGCGATCGCGCCGCTCATGACGTACTTCCTTGCGCTGGCGCACCGCCAGGAGCGGTGGCAGATGCGGCCGGTCCTCGGCTCACTTCTGTCCCTCGCCGGGATCGCCATGGTCTTCGGCGAGCAGGTCAGCGCGGCCGTTCCGCTGTTGGCGCTGCTCGCGATCGTCGCAGCAGCGGCATGCGCGTCTGAAGCGACCGTCCTGGCCAAGGGTCTTCCGCCGGTCCACATCGTCACCTTGAACGCGGTCGCGATGGCGATCGGGACGGTGTTCCTGGCGGCCTTGGCGCTCGTCGCCGGCGAGCGCCTGTCGCTTCCAACCCGTCTCGATACCTGGCTGGCGTTCTGGTATCTGGTCCTGATCGGTACCGTCGTGGTCTTCCTGCTGTTCCTGTTCGTGGTTCGGCGGTGGACCGCCTCAGGAACGTCCTATGCCTTCGTACTCGCGCCGTTCGTCACCGTCGCGGTGGGCGTATGGCTCGCGCACGAGACGGTCACTTGGACTTTTCTCTTCGGTGGTGCGCTCGTCCTTCTTGGCGTGTACATCGGCGCCCTGGCTCCCAGCGGCACACGAACTCCCGGAGCGGGCTAGGTCTAGTGGCGCCCGGCTCGAAATCGACGGCTAGCGCCACGCGCTTGGTCCGCGATCTCTGGCGCAGCGCGCGTCGCCCGGCGATCTTCCGCCGGTGCGCCCTCATCGCGCTCGTGGTCGGCACGCTGCTCACGGTCGTGAACCAGCTGGACGTCATCACCGGCGCGCGGGCCGATTCGTCGTTCATGCTGCGCGTCGCGGCGAACTACCTGATCCCGTTCGTGGTCAGTAACCTTGGGGCCATGGCGTCGCTCAGCCCAGAGCGGTGAGCACCAGCGTGACGCCCACGGCGACGAGCGCGATCCCGGTGACCCGGCTCAGGA
>JANNUM010000126.1:0-3531 GCA_031395235.1 Chloroflexota bacterium | reverse complement strand
CCGCAAGCAGGCCGACGACATCCTCACCGGCTACGCCGAGGGCGCGGACGAGTACATCGCGAAACCGGTCGAGATGGCGGTGCTCTCCGCGAAGATCGAGGTCCTCATCAAGCGCATGAAGACGACGGCCGGCGAGGTGATCAAGCGCGGACGGGTGGTCGTGTTCCTGCACGGCAAAGGCGGCGCCGGCGCGACCACGCTCGCGGTGAACTGCGCGGTCGCGCTCGCGGAGACCAAGATGTACAAGACCGCGATCCTCGACCTGAGCCTCGAGTTCGGTAACGTCGCGTCGCTCCTCAACCTGAAGCCGCAGCACACGCTGGCCGAGCTCGCCGACACGCAGCCGGACCAACTCGACGACATGACATTCGCGACGTTCATCGCGCAGGACCGCAGCGGCGTGCAGGTCTGCGTGGGCTCGGACGTGCCCGAGCACGCCGAGCTGGTGACGGTGAGCGCGGTCCAGCAGAGCATCGACCGCCTGCGACGCGGCAGCGAATACGTCATGGTCGACACGCCGCCGTCGTTCACGCAGCAGACGCTCGCCGCGATCGACACCGCTGACGGTGCGTGCGTCATTTCCGAGCCGCACGTCGCGTCGATGAAGGCCGGCCGCGACTGCCTCGCGGTCCTCGAGAAGCTGTCCTTCCCGAAGGAGCGGACCCTGCTCGTGATCAACCGCACGACGGAGACCGGTCTCGAGACCGACGAGGTCGCGCGCTTCTTCAACCGGCGCCCCGACATCGTCGTGCCATTCACGCCCGCTTTCGACGATGCCGCGGACCGCGGTCGGCCGATCGTCGTGCTCCATCCCGACAACGCGGCGTGCAAGCAGCTGCGCGATCTCGCCGCGCGGCTCACCGTGTTGGCGCCGGCGGGACGCTGACATCCGCGTCCGGTTCTGGGGCACGCGCGGTTCGATCTCGGCGGCCGGCCCGGAGACGCTCCGTTACGGCGGCAACACGCCGTGCGTGGAGGTCGTGACCGACGACGGGACGCTGCTCGTCTTCGACTGCGGCACCGGCGCGCGGAAGCTCGGGCTCGCGCTGGCCAACAGGGGACCGCTGCGGCTCCACCTGCTCCTCTCGCACACGCACGCCGACCATATCCAGGGGCTGCCGTTCTTCCTGCCGGCGTTCACGCCCGGCAGCCACATCACCGTCTACGGGCCCTCGGGCATTGACCTCCGGCTTCCGACCGCGGTCGGCGGGACGATGGACTACGCGTACTTCCCGGTGCCGCTCGAATCGCTCCCGGCGAAAGTGGACTTCGTCGAGATCGGCGAGACCGAGTTCTCGATCGGTGGCATCAAGCTCCGCACGCAGTTCCTGAATCACACCTCGCCGTGCCTCGGCTATCGCATGACCGCGGGCGCAGCCACGCTCGTATACGCCACCGATCATGAGGCCCACGCCAATCCGCACTGGCGGGCCGAACGGCCCGCGGACGCGTTCGATCCGGCCCTGCTCGCCCACACCGGCGACACGCGTCACGCCTCCTTCCTGACCGCCGCCGACGTGGTGGTCCACGACGCGCAGTACGGGACCGCGGACTATCCGACGAAGGCCGGCTGGGGCCACAGCACCGTCGAGTACGCGGTCGACATCGCACTCGCCGCGCGTGCGAAGACGCTGGTGCTGTTCCACCACGACCCCGACCGCGACGACGATGGCGTGGACGACCTGGTGGCCGTGGCGGCGAGCCGCGTGGCGGCCTCGAAGCGGTCGCTGCGCGTCGTCCCCGCCGCCGAGGGCGAAGAGCTCGTCCTCGCCGAAGGACCATATGCGCGTACGACCGACGTCGAGCCCGCGCCCGCCAGGATGCCGGACCGCGCGCGCATCCTCGTCGCCGATGATGACGTCGCGCTCGTGCGCATCCTTGAGGCCGTGCTGCGCGGTGACGGCTACGACGTCGATGTCGCGTTCGATGGCGAGGAGATGCTGAGCAAGGCCGCCGCGAATGCGTACGACCTCGTCCTTGTCGACATCGTGATGCCGAACCTGGATGGTCTCGCGGCCTGCCGGCGGCTGCGATCGCTCGACGGCTACCGCGACACGCCGTTCGTCGTGTTGACCGCGCGGACCCGGCAGGACGACATGGCCGCGGCCTTCGACGCCGGCATCACCGATTACATCCGCAAGCCGTTCGCGTTGCCGCAGGTGCGCGCGCGAGTACGTTCATGGCTTGCGCGCGGTGCCGCCCGCCGGATGTGAGCCTGCGGGGCTTCTCGACCGTATATCCGTCGAACAGCGCGAAAAGGGGGAACACTGTCGGCGAGCTGAACGAGACCCAGCGCTACTTCATCGACGAGCACATCGAGGACTACATGGACGGGCTCATTTCGCGGCGCGAGCTCCTCCGAAGGGTCACCATCATCTCGGGAAGTGCCGTTCTCGCGGGCAGCATCGTTGCGGCATGCGGAACTCCGGCGCCGAGCGCGGCATCGCCGACGGCGACTGCCGCGGCAGCGACGGCCAGCCCGGCGCTGGTCGCGCAGCCGTTCGCCACTCCACCGCCATCACCAGTGCCGACCGGGGTGACCGTGGCGGAGAACGACCCGCGCATCACCGTCTCGAAGCCGGAGATCAAGGGCACCGACGGTGCCCTGCTCCTGGCCTACATGGCCAAGCCGAACGTCAGCGGACGGGTCCCGGGGGTCATCGTCATCCACGAGAACCGCGGGCAGACCGAGCACATCCGCGATGTCGTGCGCCGCGCCGCCACGGCGGGCTTCGTCGCGGTGAACATCGACCTCGCGGCGCGGGACAGCGGCGCCGAGCGGCTCACTGACTCCGCGGCGTACAACGCCGCGCTCGGGAAGCGTGACCTGGCGGCGAGACATGGAACATCCTCACCGCTGGGACGCCTGACGTGAAGGCTGCGGCGCCGTTCTACGGGCCGCAGCCGACGAACTACGCCGAGCTCGCCAAGACCAAGGCCGCGGTGTCCGCGGTGTATGCGGAGCTCGATACCCGGATCACGAGCAGCACACAGCAGATGGACCAGGAGCTCAAGAAGTCGGGCTCGCCGTATCTCATCACCGTGTATCCGGGTGTGAACCACGCCTTCCACAACGACACGAACGCGGACCGCTACAACGCCGCGGCGGCGCAGAAGGCCTGGGTCTCCACCGTGGAGTGGTTCCGGAAATATCTCGTCTAGCGGCCTGACGCACGGGGCGCGAGGCTATTTCTTCTCCAGCATCGCGCGGAGCGCTTCGCGCCCTTCGCGCGTCGCGTTGGACCTCTCGGGCACGATGATCTTCGGCTCCTCGGGCTTGAGGGCCGCGCCGTGGAGATTCTTGGCGTCGCCACCGGCCTTCTTGATCGCTTCCGCCTCGGCGTCGGGCGACTCGAGGCCGATGAGCTTATCCACCGTCTTGCGGTTGCGGATCGAGCGGGCGAACGATGCGAGCACGAGCGGGTCGCGCAGCGCGCGCGGATCCTGCTGCGCGAGCGGCGTCATCGCGACCTGCGCCGCAAGCTCGTTGGACGTGACCGTGATGCCTTCCTTCTTCGCGATGGCGTCGAG
>JANNUM010000007.1:0-1898 GCA_031395235.1 Chloroflexota bacterium | reverse complement strand
GAGAGCTTTGCAGCGCGCTCAACTTTGGTGGCCATCGCGCGTAAGGGTAACGGGAGCGCTACATGCGCTTCCGCAGGACGGCCAGGGAGTACGTCCGTCGCACCTCGAGCATCGCGCCCTTCGGGCGCCGCGCCCACATCGCCGCGAGTCGCCGCTCCAGCGCTCGATCCATGACCCAGTTGGTGTTCTGCCGCAGCAGCCAGCGCAGCTCCGTCGGGCCCCGATAGCGTGTGCGCACCGCGCCGTGCGTCGAGACAACGGACGCGAAGAGCCCCTCCGAGATCGCTTTCTGTCTGGCGCGGTGCGCCGCGACGACGTCCTCGTCGGGCACCCGGACGAGCGGCCCGACCTC
This sequence comes from Chloroflexota bacterium, assembly GCA_031395235.1. Lineage (GTDB taxonomy): Bacteria > Chloroflexota > Limnocylindria > P2-11E > P2-11E > CF-39. The sequence goes on along the minus strand of JANNUM010000007.1, from coordinate 1,546 downwards.
GCGACGTACGCCGTCAGCGACGAGCGCCAGCCGCGGCTGGTAGACCGCCGCTGGCTGGAAGTCCACGACGAGCCCGCGCGGTCGCAACACCCGCCAGGCGCTCTGCAGGGCATCGACCATGCCCTCCTGCGCGATTCAGCAGAGGGACCAGGAAAAGATGACGACGTCGAACGGTCCGCCCCGGATCCCGGTCTGAGCCGGTCGCGCCAGGAATCGGATCATGCGGAGACCCGCAGCGCGTGCTCGCGCGCGCGCGAGTCGCAGCATGGTGCGGTTCGGCTCGAGTGCCACGACACGTCGCGCGCGACCGCCGTATTCCAGGGTGAGGCGCCCGTTGCCGCAGCCAACCTCGAGCACGTCACGGCCAGCGAGCTTCGCGTGACGCTCGATGAGGCTTATCTCGCGACGCGGGCCGGGATACCCGCGCGGATCGTCGTTGTCCCCGCGCTCGGTGATCTGTCCGAAGCGGTCGGCGCGCATCCCGCTAGGCTACCGGTCCTTCTCCGTCCCGCCGGCGATCGCGGCCTGCGCCGCGGCGAGACGCGCGACCGGCACGCGGTACGTCGACGGCGACACGTAGGTGAGGCCGACCTCGTGGCAGAACGCGATCGACGACGGGTCGCCCCCGTGCTCGCCGCAGATGCCGATCTTGAGGTCCGGCCGCGTCTTGCGCCCGCGCTCGATCGCGATGCGCATCATCGCGCCGACGCCGTCGCGGTCGAGGACCTGGAACGGGTCCGCCGGGATGATCTTCTGCTCGACGTACTTGGTGAGGAAGCTCTTCTGCGCGTCGTCGCGCGAGATGCCGAGGATGGTCTGCGTCAGGTCGTTCGTTCCGAAGGAGAAGAACTCGGCCTTCGTCGCGATCTCGTCGGCGATGAGGCACGCGCGCGGGATCTCGATCATCGTCCCGAACTTGTACGGCACCTTCTTGCCACGCTCCTTGAAGACCGCCTCGGCGACCGCGACGACCTGTTCCTGCAACCGGTCGAGCTCCCCCATCACGCCGACGAGCGGCATCATGATCTCGGGCTTCGCCTTGATCCCCTTCTCGGACGCGTCGATCGCGGCGCCGAGGATCGCGCGGATCTGCATCTCGAGGATCTCGGGGTACACGAGCAAGAGGCGGCAGCCGCGGAGGCCGAGCATCGGGTTGTCCTCGTGAAGCTGCTGGAGGCGGCGCTCGATCTTCACTTTCCGCTCGAGCTCTGCACCGTCCTTGCCGGTGGCGCGCATGACCGCGATGTCCACATCCACGTCCGCGTACTCGCGGAGGAACTCGTGCAGCGGCGGATCGATGAGCCGGATGACGACGGACAGCCCGTCCATCGCCTTGTACATCTCGAAGAAGTCACCCTGCTGGAACGGGAGCAGCTTCGCGAGCGCCTTCTTCCGTCCCTCGACCTCGTCGGCCATGATCATGTCCTGCACGATCGGCAGGCGCTCAGCCTGCCGGAACATGTGCTCGGTCCGCGCGAGGCCGACGCCCTCCGCGCCGAGCTCGCGGGCGAGACGGCACTCCTCGGGCGTGTCCGCGTTGACCCAC
>JANNUM010000059.1:0-1624 GCA_031395235.1 Chloroflexota bacterium | reverse complement strand
CCTGTCCGCACTGGTGCGAACGGCGAAGGTCGGCGGGCTCGTGATCCTGACCGTACCGCAACATCCTTGGCTCTGGAGTCCGCTCGACGATTACTCAGGACATCAGCGCCGTTACACGCGATCCTTCGGCGCTCGCCAAGGATGGACCACTTCTGCTCTCGAGAGATGACCCAGCCTCAGATCACGATCTGCGATCACGATCTGAGATCAGGGAACGGGTAACGCGTGGAGAGTGGGTGGCTCTTCCGTCTTCGGTTGTTCCAGGAAACAGGTGAAAGGTGTGGGCGCTGTGCGAAACCGCGTTCTGTGCGGTCTTGCCAGCACCTGGTGGGCGCAGCGTCCACAGGTGCGTCGGCGTCCACGCCGATTGGCGGGAGAACGGAGTGGCGATCAGCCTTGGGGATCTCGCAAGGACGGACCGTCAATGCGAATCGTGTGGCACTGATGGCGGAGCCGACTGAGGAGCGCATCCACGAGCGCCTTGTTGCCGAGAAACGTTTGCCATTCGGGGTAGTCCAAATTCGTCGTGATAATAGTAGGGCGGCGCCGGTAGCGCTCCTCCATCAGTTTGAAAAAGATGTTGGTCTGCTCGGGTTTCAGATTCAGGTAGCCGAGCTCATCGATGTGCAAGACGTCGATCCGGATGAGGGTATTGAGGAGGCGCCGCGTCGAGCGATCGGCCAGGGAGGCATACATCTCATCGAAGAGATCCTGCGCACGCACGAAGCGGCCGCGATGCCCGTTTTGCATCGCTTTCAGCAGGAGGCCGGAGGCGAGCCCCGTCTTGCCCACGCCGGTGGGCCCAATGAAGACGAGGTTCTCGGCTTTGGCGACAAAGTCGAGTTCCGCGAGGCCACGAATTTGCTTGGCGTTCACGCCGGGCTGTCGTTTGAAGGGAAACGATTCGATGGTCCACTGCTCGGGCAGCTTCGCTTGTTTGATCCGCCAGGCCAGCGCCGTCTCGTGTCGGTGATGGGACTGCGCCCGTAAGAGTCGCGCGAGGAAGGCGCCGTAGGAGAGCTGGTGCTGCTCGGCATGCGCCAGCTCGTCGTCGACGATCGCCGCGATCTTCTTGAGATGCAGGGTCCGGAGCAATTGCTCGATGTCGTCGGTCATGACCGGGGCTCCTCGTCGTCCGCCGCGAAGAGGAAGTAGTCCTTGGCGATCACCCGCAGCGTGAGGCGTTCCAGGCGATCCAGATCAAAGAGGCCGTAGTGCGCGGCGAGCGTGACGGCCTGGAGGACGGCGGCGCGCGGGTACTCCCGATAGAGCCCGAGCAGCCGGCGCAGGGCCAGCGTGCCGCGCCCCGCACTCCGCTCTTTCAGCGCGGCGGCATAGGCCGGCACGGGCGGATCGGCCTGGGCGAGCGCCTGGTCTTCGGGCGACGGCTGGGTGCTGAGCCGGGCGCCGCGCGGCGGGCGATGCTCGGGCACCGTCACCCGGGTGAAGGTCCGGCCGAGGTCCTTCGGGTGGGACGCCACCAGCCGCGGCCCATGGTAGACATCGATCCGATCTTTGGTCTCCCGGACTTCGAGCTGACGACCGATCAGCAGATACGGGACCGAGTAGCGGTGGCTGTGGACATTGACGTAGCCCTCGACATCGACGAGCCGATGATGGAGCG
>JANNUM010000046.1:0-1643 GCA_031395235.1 Chloroflexota bacterium | reverse complement strand
TCCTCGCCGTGGAGGCGGGGCAGTGGTTCGAGCCCTCTGGGCGACCGGGGATCGCGCGCTTGGTGGCGCAGACGATGCTGCGCGGTACCCAGAAGCGGGACGCGGCGGCGTGGGCGGGTGCGCTCGACGCGCTGGGCGCGGTCGCCCGTCTCGACGTCGGTGCGCACGCCGCGGTATTCAGCGCGCAGTGCCTGGGCGATGATCTCGGCGAATTGCTCGCGCTCATGGCGGAGGCGGTCGTCACGCCTGCGTTGGCCGATGCGGAGATCGAGTTCGTGCGCGGCCAGACGCTCGCGCGTCTCGAGAAGGACGAGCGCGACACGCGCGCCGTGTCGGACCGTGTTTGGCGCCTGCTGATCTACCCCGACGGTCACCCCTTTCACGCTCCCGCGATCGGTGACGCGGGCGTCGTGCGCTCGGCGACGCCGGCGGAGATCCGCGCGTACCACAAGAGCGCGATCGCGCCGGACGGTGCGGTGCTGGTCATCGCCGGCGGGACGACCGCCGAGGCGGCGACGGCGGCCGCGGGCCGCGCGTTCGCCGAGTGGCCCAGGCGCGGACAGCGGCGCGACGCGCGCTATGCACCGGTTACCCTCGCGACGACGAAGCGACGCGTCGAGCTCGTGCCGGACAAGACGCAGAGCGACGTCATCATCGGCTGGCTCGGTCTGCCGCGGACCGACCCACGGTTCACCGCCGCGCGCGTCACGAACATGGTCTACGCGGCCGATACCTTCGCGAGCCGCGCCGGCAACGTCATCCGCGACCAGCTCGGTCTCGCGTATTACGTCATAAGCGGTATCGGCGCCAGCCGCGGCCAGTCGCCGTGGATCGTGCGCATGGGCGTCAATCCGCAGAACGTGCATCGCGCGATCGAGGTCGCGCTCGACGAGCTGCGCAAGATCACCGTAGGTCAGATCGCCGATGACGACGTCACGCTGGCGAAGGACAAGCTCGTCGGCGAGCTCGACGTCGCGCTCGAGAGTCCGGCTGGCGTCGCGGCGATGGTGCTCGAGGCCGAGATGTTCGACCTCGGCGAGGATCACTTCGAGCGTTATCCGCGTGAGCTGCGAGCGGTCACGAAGGAGCAGGTGGTCGAGACCGCCCGCACGTTCCTCCCCCCGGACCGTTACGCGCTGGCGGTCGCCGGTCCCGCATTGCCAGAGGCGCTGTTATGACCGGGCGGTTCCCCGCGGACGTTCTCAAGCGTTTCGACGAAACGAAGATCGTCGAAATCGAGACGCTCTCGGCGAAGGGGACCAAGCACTCGGTGAAGATCTGGATCGTCATCGCCGATGGCGTCCCGTTCGTGCGCTCGGTGCGTGGGCCACAGGGTCGCTGGTACCGCGAGCTCGTCGCGCGGGGTGAGGGAGCCGTCGTCGCCGGCGGGAAGCGCATGGAGGTCAAGGCTACACATGACCGCACGAAGGCCGCGATCGACGCCACGAGCGACGCGCTGCGCCGCAAGTACAAGAGCAGCGGCGCCTCACTCGCGTCGATGCTCCGTTCCGAGGTCCTCGACACGACCGTCCGGCTCGAACCCACGCGGTGAGAACGAACGCAGCGGCGAACGTGACGTACGCGGCCCACGGACTTCCTGCGCCGGGACGAGCAGATGGTCCGCAATCCGGCCCGTCGCGACA
>JANNUM010000030.1:0-5167 GCA_031395235.1 Chloroflexota bacterium | reverse complement strand
GCGCCCAGGGCGCCGACGGCCTGCGTCTTGTTCGTGGCCGCGTACGCGCGCTCGGCGGCCTGCTGCCCGATCGATTTCTCCATCTGCGCCACGAGCTCGTCGTACTCGGCCTTCTGCTCCGCGAGATGCTTTCGCTGCGTCGCGATCTGGTCCTGGAGACCGAGGATCTCGTTCTGCTTCCCTGCCGCGTCGTCGAGCTTCGCAGCAGTGCCCGCGCGAAGGCTGCGGATCTCGTTCGCGAGCTGCTGGTCCTGTCGGTTGACGAAGATCATCTGCTGCACGCGGTTCGCGAACTCCGTCAGCGTCCGCGATGAGAGCAACATCTCGAGCGGGCTGATGAGCGCCTGTCGGTACGTCGCGACCAGGTGCTTGGCGTAGAGATCCTCGCGCTGGACGAGCTGTCGCTGTTGCTCCGCGGCCTGCGCGGTCAGCGACTCCCCGAGCGCCTTGGTCTCATCGAGTTGGAACGCGACGAGTGCGAGCTGCTCTTCGGCGATCTGGATCTCGTAGCCGAGCGACTCGGCCTCCGATTCCGCCGCGGCCTGCCTTTGGGCAAGGTCGGAGATGCGCGCGTTCGCCGAGTCGACGGCGGCCTGGAACTGATTCGCGGCCTGCTTGTAGCGCTCGGCGTTCTGGCGCGAGACCGTGACGGCGCGCTCGAGCGCTTCCTTGCGGCGGAGCGCTTCCTGGAGCGGATCGTCAGCGGCGGCGGGCATCTGCTGGGCCACGCAGAGGGCGAGGGCCGCCAGCGCGACGACGGTCGCGCGCAGCCCGCTCTTCCTCCACCCACCTCCCCGGCCGTTCCGGGGAGTTCCCATAACGGGCGCATGGTCCCATTGCCGGCCATTGGTGGTCAAGGAACGACGCGGTGTCATTTCGCGAGGTGGGCGCGCACGGACAGCGCCGCCCCTCCGGCGCCCACGAGCAGCGCCACGCCCAGCACGCTCGCGGCGAGCTGGAACGCGAATTCAGGCCCGAGCGAGATCGGCAGGGTTACGAGGAAGTCGAGCATCGCGCCGGTGACCGGCCCCGAGGCCGCGAACACGATCGACAGCGCGACGACCGCCCCGAGCGTGCCGACCAGCATCCCCTCGAGGATGAACGGCCAGCGCACGAAGGCGTCCGACGCGCCGACGAGCTGCATGATCTCGATCTCGTCGCGGCGGGCGTGCACGGCGATGCGGATCGTGTTCACGATCACGAACAACGCCACGAACAGCATCATCGCGAGGATCGCGATGCCGCCGACGGACAGAACGCGCGTGATCGTAAGCAGCTGCTCGACGACCTGCGGGTTGTCGATCACGTCGGCGACCACGCCGCCGCCGATCTCGGCGCGCAGATCGTCGCCGAACCGCTTGGCTTGGCGCGCATCCGACAGCTTGACCTCGAGCGACGCTGGCAGCAGATTCGCGTCGACGTCCGCGATAACGAAGTCCTTGCGGCGGTCGGCGATGTCCCGGAGCCGCTGCAGCGCCTGGTCCTTCGTGATGTATTCGACGCGCGACACCGCCGGGTCGGCCTCGATCCGCGCCTTGAGCGCGAGGATCTCCGACACCTTCGCGTTGTCGTCGAGGAAGGTCGCGATCTCGACCTTCGACTCGAGCACGCCCACGGCCGCCTGCAGTCCCCGGTCGGTCGTGAGGAAGAACGAGAACAGCAGGAGCATGAGCGTCACCGTGAACGTCGAGGCGAGGCTCATCACCGGATTGCGCCAGAAGCCCTGGCCCGCCGCGCTGAAAACGTAACCGACGCGCCTCATGCCGCGTACAGCCCTTCGCTTTCGTCGCGCACGACCATGCCGTGATCGAGGTGCACCACGCGGCGGCGGAGCGCGTTGACGATCTCCGCGTTGTGCGTGGCCATGACCAGCGTCGTCCCGAGCTCGCAGACGCGCGTGAGCAGCTTGATGATCTCCCAGCTCGTCACCGGGTCGAGGTTGCCGGTGGGCTCGTCGGCAATGAGGATGCGCGGACGGTTGACGAGCGCGCGCGCGATCGCGGTGCGCTGCTGCTCGCCACCGGAGAGCTGGCTCGGGAAGTGATCGCGGCGCGCGGTGAGACCCACGAGCGAGAGCGCGCGCTCGGTCTCTTCGCGCACCAGGCGTCCTTCGTGACCGGTGACGATCAGCGCGAACGCCACGTTCTCGGCAACGGTCTTCCGTGGCAGCAGCTTGAAGTCCTGGAACACGACGCCGACCTTTCGACGGAGCAGGTGGACGCGCGAGCGCGGCATGCGTCCGACGTCCTCGCCGTCCACGACGACGCGACCGGTCGTCGCGAGCTCCTCGCGGATGAGGAGTCGGATGAGCGTGGACTTGCCCGCGCCGGACGATCCGACCAGGAAGATGAACTCGCCGGAGTCGATCCGGAGGTCGACGTCGCGCAGCGCGAAGGTCCCATTGGGGTAGCGCTTGCTGACGTCGTCGAGCGCGATCAACCCGGTGCCTTCCCTCTCAAAGCGGTCCCGTGGCGCCTGCCTGCTTGGCTCGCCTGCCAAGCGACGCCTAGACCCTCAGTTACCCGGGAGAACATATCGGCCTGCATACGTCCAAACAACGGCCAAACGGCCGGAATTAGTACTGCTGCGACCGAATTCGTACGCGTGATTGACAGGTCGCCGGCTCGCCAGTCTGACTGTTACCGCGCGGTCACTTCACCGGGAGCTGGGTCTGGGTCGGTCGGGTCGTCGTGAAGGTGGCGATGGACGCGATCTTGGCGTCGCCGGTGGTCATGACCTTCACGCCCATCGTCGGCCGGCCGAGGACGCGGATCTGGTCGAGCGGTGTGCGGATCACGACGCCGGTGGTCGAGATCAGGAGGATCTCCTGGCTGCCCTCATCGACCATCTGCATAGCCGCCACGTCGCCGGTCTTCGCGCCGAGCGACGCGAGGATGACGCCCTGGCCGCCGCGGCCCTGGGTCGGGAACTCGTCGACCGAGGTGCGCTTGCCGTAGCCGTTCTCGGTAACGGACAGGACTTCGGTGCGCTGGCGCGCGATGCCCATGCCGACGACCCCGTCACCCTTCTGCAACCGGATACCGGTAACGCCCTGGGTCGGCCGTCCCATCGGTCGCGCGTCGGAGGTCTTGAACGAGATGCCCTTGCCTTTGCGCGTCGCCAGGATCACGCGGTCGTCCTTCGCGCACGCCGCGACCCACGCGAGCTCGTCGCCCTTGCGGAGCGCGATCGCGATAAGTCCGGCGCGGCGGACAGTGGCGTACTCGGAGAGCGCCGTCTTCTTCACGAAGCCCTTGCGCGTGGCCATCATCAGGAACTCGGCGGCGGTCGTGTCGCGTAGAGCAACGAGCGCCGAGACCCGCTCGCCCTGTTGCATCGCCTCGAGGATGTTCTGGATCGGCGTGCCCTTCGCCGTGCGGCTCGCGTCCGGCAGCTCGTACACCTTGAGCGCGAACACCCGACCGCGGTCGGTGAAGACGTAAAGCTTGTCGTGATTGCGCGCGACCAGGAGGTGCTGCACGTCGTCCTCGTCCCGCGTCTGCATCCCGATGACGCCGCGGCCGCCACGGTGCTGCGCGCGGTACGTCGAGAGCGGCATGCGCTTGGCGTAGTTGCGGCTGGAAAACGTGATCACGACGTCTTCGTCGGCGACCAGCTGCTCATCGGTGAACTGGCGCGGCAGGTCGTCGGCGATCAGCGTGCGCCGCTCGTCGCCGTACTTTGCCGTCAGCTCGTCGAGGTCGATCTTGATGAGCCCGAGGATGCGGCGCGGGCTTGCGAGGATGGCCTCGAGCTCCGCGATGAGCTTGATCGTTGCCTGGTACTCCTCATCGATCTTCTGACGCTCGAGGCCGGTCAGGCGGCGCAGCTGCATCTCGAGGATCGCCCTCGCCTGCGGTTCGCTCAGGCCGAACTTCTCGCGGAGGTTCGCGAGCGCGGTGTCCGGGGTCTTACTCGCGCGGATCGCCCTCACGACCTCGTCGATGTGATCGAGCGCGATCTTGAAGCCTTCGAGGATGTGCGCGCGCTCCTTCGCCTTGGTGAGGTCGTGCTCGGTGCGCCGGCGGATGACCGTCTTGCGGTAGTCGATGTGATGCTGGAGGACCTCTTTGAGCGACAGCGTTTTCGGCTCCTGGTCGACCAGGGCGAGCATGTTCAGGTTGAAGGCGGACTGCATCGCGGTGTGCTTGAACAGGTTGTTGAGCACGCGGTCGGGGCTGTCGTCGCGCTTGATCTCGATGACGATGCGCATCCCCTCGCGGTCGCTCTCATCGCGGATGTCGCTGACGCCCTGGAGCTTCTTGTTCTGGACCAGGTCCGCGATCTTCTCGATGAGGGACGCCTTGTTCACCGCGTACGGCAGCTCGCTGACGACGATCGACTGGCGGCCACCGCGCATGTCCTCGACGTGGGCTTTCGCGCGCATCAGGATGCGGCCACGGCCGTTGGCGTAGGCGCGCCGGATCGCGTCGATGCGCTCCGCCTTGCCTGTCTCGACGTTCTTCACTTCCTCGAAGCGGTAGATGAGTCCACCGCCGGGGAAGTCGGGGCCGAGGACCGTGTTGCAGAGGTCGTCGGTGGTGAGCTCCGGATCGTCGATGAGACGTTTGGTCGCGAGAGCGACCTCTGCCAGGTTGTGCGGCGGGATGTTCGTCGCCATTCCCACGGCGATACCCGCGGAGCCGTTGACGAGCAGATTCGGCAGCCGCGCCGGCATGACCGTCGGCTGCATGTGCCGGCTGTCGTAGTTCGGCACCCAGTCGACCGTGTCCTTCTCGATGTCCGCTAGGAGCTCCTGGGCGATCGCCGCGAGCCGCGATTCGGTGTAGCGCATATGCGCTGGCGGATCGTCGTCGATCGAGTTGTGGACGAAGATCCCCGCGGCGAGTGCGAAGTTCTGCGTGACGTCGACGGTGAGGTCGTACACGTCCGCGCGTCCGGCCGGCTCGACCGTCGCGACCTTCTGCGCGAGGCTCGCCGGGATCGGGAACGCGCCGGTGCGGTGCAGGCGCTCGGGGATCGACGAGCGCGCGAAGGGCATGAGCTGATCCTTCGGCTTGAGCTCGCGCGCCTCGCGGTACGTCCCGTCGCGGAGCATGAAGCGGTGGTCCGGTGTGCAGACGATCTCCGCGCCGGCCTCGAGCGTGACCTTCAGGACCGGGTCGCTGCGACGCACCAGGCGTGGCGCGCGCATCGGCTTGATGCG
>JANNUM010000029.1:0-2097 GCA_031395235.1 Chloroflexota bacterium | reverse complement strand
CGAAACAGGCGCGCGGCGACCTCGAGCACGCGACGCAGGCGATCGTGCATGCGCTCGAGGGACTCATGCGACCGCAGCCGGACCAGTGGTACATGTTCCGTCCGATGTGGCCGGCGGCCCTGGACGCCGGAACGTAGCGATGCTGACGGGAGCGCTCGCCCGCGCGGCGGAGCGTGCCCTTCCGCTGATGCCGAGGGCGCTCATCGGTCCGTTCGCCGAGGTCGTCGGGACGCTCGCGTATCTCGCGGCGCCGGGCGCACGGCGCGCCGTGCGTGCCAACCTCGCGATCATCGCACCGGAGCGGAACTGCAGCGCGCGTCGTGTCTTCGTCGAGCAGACGCGCAACTACGTCGAGATCTTCTCGATCCCCCGGACCCCGCCGGAGCGGCTGCTCGCCAGCTTGCGGACCAATGGCTGGGAGCACGTGGTCCGCGCGTACGAGCGGGGGAAGGGCGTCGTCCTGGCCAGCGCGCACCTGGGCCCGGTGTCGGTGGTCGGGCAGATGGTGCTCGCGTACGGCTATCCGGTGGCGCTGCCGGTCGAGGTCGAGACCTCCGATTTCCAGCGGTCGGTGAACCGCGCGCGCCGGGGCGCGGGACTGCAGATGATCCGCACCGACTCGGCGCTTGGCATCTTCCGCGTGCTGCGCGAGGGCAAAATCCTCGGCATCCTTGCCGACCGGGCGGTCACCGGCGTCGGCGAGCGGGTCGAGTTCTTCGGCCGCACGGCCCTGCTGCCATCCGCCGCCGTCGTGCTGTCGCTGCGCACCGGCGCGCCGCTGGTGCCGTCGTTCGCGGGACGTAGCGACGGAGTGCTCACCGCGTCGTTCGAGCCCCCGCTCGACATCCCGAACACCGGAAACCGCGACGCCGACGTGCGCGAGGGCGTGCAACGGTTCGCGCGGGTGCTCGAGCGCTACGTGCGGAAGGCGCCGGAACAATGGACCGTCTTCGAGGACTTCTGGCGTGGGACGCGCTGACCTCCAGCTTCACTCCGATCTCGGCGATGGCCTGGCATCGCCGGAGGCCATCCTGGACGCCGCGGAGCGCGTGGGGCTCGACGTCATCGCGCTCACCGACCACGACGACATCCGCGGCGCGTTCCTGCTGCGCGACATCGCGGCGCGTCGCTCGAGCCCGGTGGAGATCGTCCCCGGCGTCGAGGTCACGACGCGCTCGGGTCACCTGCTCGCGCTCTGGATCGAAGACGAGATCCCGATGTTCGCGGCGCTCGCCGCCACCGTATCGCGCATTCACCGCGCCGGCGGCGTGGCGATCGTGCCTCATCCCCTCTCCTATCTCACGTTCTCCGTGGGTGAGGGCGCACTCCGGAGCCTCGCGGCCGCGGCGGATTCGCTCGTCCACGTCGACGGCATCGAGACGCGCAACCCGTCGTACGCCGGTCGGGTCCGCGGCGCTCGCGCAGCCTGGCTCAACGAGAAAGTGCTGCACGTCGCGGAGACGGGCTCGAGCGACGCGCATCACGCGAAGCTGGTCGGGACGACGTGGACCGACTTCGCGGGTGACGACGCCGCGGCGCTCCGTCGCGCGATCGCGGATCGCACGACACGGCCGGACGGACGACACTGGACGCTCGGCGAGCATCTGGATGGCGTCGCGAAACAGCAGTGGCGCTCGATGGTGCGCGATCCGGTGAAGCGGGCGAGGAGACGCATCCGCAAGAAATGAGAACTGAAGTGAGCGACGAGCGGTTTACCCGCGAGGAGCGAAGCCATCAGCCCTGAGCGTGTCTCCTGGGACGCTCGCCGCGGCTCGCTAACAGGGGCCCCTGCCCCTGAGGCCAGAGATTGATCAAGATCGGGATCGTGTCGCCGTACGCGTATCCGCGCCCGGGCGGCGCGAACGCGCACATCCGCGAGACCTACGAGCGGCTGCGGGACATGGGCCATGAGGTCCGGATCATCACCGCGCCATGGGGCGACGACCCGCCGGCGCGCGACGTGATCCAGGTGGGTCAGGCCATCGCGGTGCCCTTCAACGGGAGCATCGGTCGCGTGACGTTGTCGCTGCGTCTGGAGTGGCTCGTGTCGCGCATGCTCGAGCGCGAGAAGTTCGACATCATCCACCACCACGAGCC
>JANNUM010000559.1:0-4037 GCA_031395235.1 Chloroflexota bacterium | reverse complement strand
ATGACCCAACGGCAAGGAAGCCGACGACGAGCATCCCGAACGAGATACCGAACACCAGTCCTACGAAGAATGCGTCCATGACCGCCGTCCTTTCCCGCCGCTGAGGGGCGGAGCCTTTGCTGAACAGAGTCATAAGCAACTCTTGTGCCACGCTTTCGCGCCGCCCCTGCTGTTGACCAAGCCGTTACCCGAGGGCGATCTTCGACTATGTTTCCAGCTGCGTGGCAGCTGATCTCGCCGTCGTCGCGCAGGGTGTCCGAAAGCGGTTCGGCGCGATCGAGGCGCTGCGAGGTCTCGACCTCCGGATCCGGGCGGGTGAGATCTACGGTCTCCTCGGACCCAACGGCTCCGGGAAGACGACCTTCATCCGCTGCGTGGCCGGACTGGTGCGTCCGGAAGCAGGCACACTCACGGTCCTGGGCGGGGCGCCGCGCGCGGCGGTGAGCGCCGGACGCGTCGGCTACATGACCCAGGCGGCAGCCCTCTACGGCGAGCTCTCAGTCGAGGAGAACCTGCGCTTCTTCGCGGCGCTCCAGGGCGTGCCACACGCGGGCGAGCGCATCGAGGAGGCGCTGCGGACCGTCGACCTCCTGGAGCGGCTCCGCTCGGTGGTGAACACGCTGTCAGGCGGGATGCGCACGCGCGTCTCGCTCGCGGCCGCTCTTCTCCATCGACCGAGCCTGCTCCTTCTCGACGAGCCGACGGTCGGCGTCGATCCGCTGCTGCGCCAGGAGTTCTGGACGCACTTCCGCAAGCTGGCGTCGTCCGGGATCACCATGCTCGTATCGAGTCACATCATGGATGAGGCGTCGCGCTGCGATCGTCTGGGCCTGATCCGCGGCGGCGTCGTTCTCGCGGAGGGCACCGCGAACGAGCTCGTTTCACGAGCCGGCACGCGCGATCTCGAGAGCGCCTTCCTCGCGCTCGCGGAGGCACGCTGATGGATCCGCATCGGGTACGCGCCGTCGCGAAGCGCATCGTCCTCGGCTTCCGCCGTGATCGTCGTTCGCTCGGGCTGCTTTTCGCCGCGCCGATCCTCGTGCTCTCGCTCGTGGGCGCGGTCTGGGGCGGGGCGGAGAACGCGGTCCCGACTGTCGCAGTTGCCACGGATCGCTTCGTAGGCCCCACGCGGCGCATCCAGGACCGCTTTTTCAGCTCGAGCGCTATCGCGGTGCGACCCATGCCTTTCGAATCCGGGATGGCAGCGCTGCGGAACGGCGACGTCGACGCGGTCGTGTGGGTCGACGGAGCGACGCTCCACGTCCAGATCGAGGGTTCGGACCCTCTTCGCGGGGGAACGATCGGCAGCGCGGTCCAGGAAGCGATGGCCGAGGCGGTCGTCGGTTCGGATCTCCGTGGCCCGAGCGTGAAGATCGAGCAGCTCTATGGCGGCCCCGACTACACGCTCCTCGACTATCTCGCGCCGGTCCTCATCGCCTTCTTCGCGTTCTTCTTCATCTTCCTGCTGTCGGCGGTGTCGTTCCTGCGCGAGCGCACGACCGGGACCCTCGAGCGGCTCATGGCGACGCCGCTCCGTCGCGGCGAGCTCGTCCTCGGTTATCTCGCGGGCTTCAGCTTCTTCGCTCTGCTGCAGGCGGTCGTGATCCTGCTCTTCACCGTCTTCGTCCTGCAGGTCCAATACCGCGGCAACCTCGCGACGATCTTCATCGTCGAAGCGGTCCTCGTCGTCGGCGCGGTGTCGCTGGGGCTGCTCGTCTCCGCGGCGGCGCGCAACGAGCTGCAGGCGGTGCAGTTCGTACCGATCGTCCTGCTACCGCAGGTCTTCCTCTCGGGACTGTTGATCCCGGTGGACCAGCTGCCCGACTACCTGCGTCCGATCTCCGCGGTGCTGCCGCTCACTTATGCCAACGAGGCGCTGCGGTCGGTGATGATCAAGGGCTACGAGCTCGGCGACCCCCTCGTGCTGCGCGACATCGGCATCCTGCTCGCGTTCGGGCTGGTCATGGCCATCGGCGCCGTCGCATCGATCCGACGGGAAGTGGCGTAGCCTCACCGGCGCGGTCTCTTTTGTGTCCCGAGAAGGAGGACATCCATGCGCCTGTCGCTGATACCGAAGAAGAGCTACTTTTTCACCCAGTTCGACCAGCACGCGACGAACAGCCTCGAGGCCGCCGTCGCGCTCGAGCGACTCCTGACCGACTTCACCGACGTCGAGCGCAAGGTGCGCGACATCCACGCGATCGAGCACTACGGCGACAAGCTCACTCACGAGATCTTCAAGAGCCTTAACGAGACGTTCGTCACTCCGCTGGACCGCGAGGACATCATCGGGATCGCCTCGAAGCTCGACGACGTCGCCGACGTCGCGTACGACGTGAGCGAGCTCATCCAGTTGTACAAGGTGCGGAGCGTGCGGCCGCAGGCGGTCCGCCAGGTGAAGGCGCTGGTCGGCGCGGCCACTGAGATGGTCGCGATGATGAAGAAGCTCGAGGGACTCAAGGGCCTGGAGCCGTACTGGATCAAGATCCACACCTACGAGAACGAGGGCGACCAGGTCTTCCGCGACGCCGTCGGCGATCTCTTCGCGAACGTCACCGACCCGATCGAGATCATCAAATGGAAGGACATCCACTCGTTGATCGAGGTGGCCGTCGATCGCTGCGAAGATGTCGCGAACATCGTCGAGATGATCGTGATCAAGCACAGCTAGGGCGGCGCGATGGATAACGCGCTCATCCTGCTCGCGCTCGTCGTCGTCCTCGGGGTGATCTTCGAGTACGTCAACGGCTTCCACGACGCGGCGAACGCCATCGCGACCGTCGTCGCGACGCGCGTCCTCACCCCGCGGCAAGCCGTCGTCATGGCGGGAAGCCTGAACCTGGTCGGCGCGCTGTCGGGCGTGGCCGTGGCCAAGACCGTCGGAAGCGGCATCGTCGACGCGAACGTGGTCACACAGGACCTCGTCGTCGCCGCGCTGATCGCCGCGATCGCCTGGGACGTCCTCACCTGGTATTTCGGACTGCCCTCGTCGTCGAGCCACGCGCTCATCTTCTCGATCATCGGCGCATCCGTCGCGATCCACGGCCCCGGTGTGGTCGTCGTTGGCGGACTGCAGAAGACCAGCTTTGGGATCGTGTACTCGCCGGCGCTCGCGTTCCTCGTCGGCTACCTGGTGATGCTGGGTCTTTACTGGGCGCTGCGAAACACGTCATTCGGCTGGGTGCAGCGCTTCTTTGGGAAGGCGCAGATCCTTTCGAGCGCGTACATGGCCTTCAGCCACGGCGGCAACGACGGACAGAAGACGATGGGCATCATCGCGCTGGCGCTCGCCGCGTACGGCGCCGTCCCCACCGGCGCCGATTTCTTCATCCCGGATTGGGTGAAGGTCATCTGCGCCATCTCGATCGGCGTCGGCACCATGACTGGCGGCTGGCGGATCATGAAGACGATGGGTGTGCGGATCACCAAGCTGACGCCGGTGCAGGGATTCGCGGCGGAAACGACTGCCGGCACCGTCATCGAGATCGCAACACGCTTCGGCATCCCCATCTCCACGACGCACGCCATCTCCGGCGCGATCCTCGGCGTCGGCTCCACGCGCCGCCGCTCCGCGGTGCGCTGGGGTATCGCGGGACGGATCGTCACCGCGTGGGTGCTGACGATCCCCGGCTGCTTCGTCCTCGGGTACGTCATCGCCCTCGCGATGCGCGCGGTAGGCGTGCACCCCTAGCAGGCCAGCGGAGGCGGCCGTCGTCCGCTTGCGGGCCACGCTCTACACCGATTGATCTAGGCGTCCGCGCCACGACGAACGCAGGTCTCGGTCGCGTATCGGGTGTGACTCGCACGTCCTCCCCTTCACTCGCGCGGGGGATGACCAAAGAGTGACTGGGTCCCACAACTGCACACGTGGGGATCCAGCGCAGCATTGGACGGCTCGTCACGCCGATCATCATCTTCGCGCTGCTCCTCGGGACCGCGTGGACCGGTCGCGCCTCCGTCGCGCGCGTCGACGTCGATCCCGCCCTCCACGCCGGCGACATCGCCCTCATCCAGGTCGCGGCCGGCACCGCATGGAC
>JANNUM010000530.1:0-2279 GCA_031395235.1 Chloroflexota bacterium | reverse complement strand
CGATCGCAGAGGCCAAGCGATGAAGGCGCAGACCGTCGCTGGATGGATCGCCGTCGGCGCAGGGCTGGCGCTCGTCGTCGCCCTTCTCGTGTCGGCGATCGCGCCCGCCGCCGCCGGCAGTCCCGGCGCGAGCTGGCCGATGGGTCCCGGAATGATGGGCGGATCCGGCCACATGGGCGGGGGCGGCATGATGGGCTTCGGCAACGCCGGCCCGGCCTCAACGGCCATTCCGGGCGCGACCGAGGTCCGCGTGCAGGCCGCAAACTTCAGCTTCTCGCCGAACGAGATCCGCCTGCCCAAGAGCGCGGAGGTGAACCTCACGCTCAGCAATCCCGCCGCGAACGGCGTTGTGCATGACCTCACCGTCCCTGCGCTCGGCATGCACGTTGTGGCGAACGCCGGCGAGACACGCACCATCGGGCTCCGCGGCCTCGCGGCCGGACGCTACGACGCGTACTGCACCGTGCCCAGCCACGCCAACCTCGGCATGCGGGCGACCGTGATCGTGGAGTAGAAGGAATGGGCGCGCACGTCGCGTCAAAGTCCGCCGGATCGGGCCCCGCGTGGCTCGCCGGGCCGCGAGCTCTGGCCCTGATCGGCGGCTCCGTAGCGATCGTGCTGCTCCTCTTTGCCGCTGCCATCTGGGCGCAGCAGAGCACGGCGAACGACCTCCGGCGAGCGCAGGGTGAGCTCACCGCGACGCGCGCCGCGGTCGTGTCGCACGCCGCGGCCATGCGCGCGCAGGGCGAGCGTCTCCTCGCCACCGCGCAGCGGTCCACGAGCGCGCACCGTCAGCACTGGATCGACCACGCTGGACAGATGACGACCGATGCCGCGCGCCTCGATGACACGGCGCGCCTTCTCGGGAATCAGGGTGCCCTGCTGGGCATGCATCCCGGCCAGTCCGTGCGGAGCGATCTGAGCTTCGTGCACAGCGCTGGGGACGCGCTCATCTCGGAGGGCAAACAGCTCGTCGCGCACGGGCGTGCGATGCGCGAGCATGCGCTCGCGATGGAGGAGCTCGCGCGAACGAGCGAGACCGACACCACGCCGGCCGACGTGGCGCTGCTCCGTGATGGAGCGCAGCGCATCAGCGACGCCGGCGAGCGCACGCGGTCCGTGGGCGTGCAGCTCCGCCAGGTGGGCGGGCAGTTCATGCGGAGCATCGGCCGGTAGGTGCGTATGGCCGAACGATGTGTCTCGTATGTCTGTGTCCGGGCGGATCATCACCGCCGGCAGTCACGCGTCCTGCGGCTGACCACGCACAAGGAGTGCTGCGCGTTCTGCCCGGCGGGCGCCGCTGAAGGGCACGAGTGGCTTTCGGTCCCCGAGGTGACGCTCGAGACGTTCGAGGCGCTCGGCTGGATCCCGAAGGGGTCGGCGCGCCGCTGCGCGGAACGCGCACCCGACCTCAAGGTGCGCGAGCTTGTGACGGCGAGCGGGTGATCCCATCGATGACGAGCGGCGCGCGGTCCTCGCCCACGGTCGAGCGGGTGACGCCCGCGCTCGTCGTCCGCGAGATCCGTGCACACAACTTCGCGGTGCTGTCGACGATCGACGAAGATGGCCGGCCGCGATCGGCCGGGGTGAACTACGGCGTCTCGGCGCCGGGCGGTGACCTCACGATCTACGTCATGACCCGAAGGCATCTCCAGAAAGCGCGGAACATCGCGCGCAACCCGAACGTCGCGCTCGTCATCCCCCTCAGGCGTCGATTGCTTTGGTTCCTCCCGCCGGCGACGATCCAACTGACCGGCCGCGCGGAGATCCTGGATCGGAACGACCCGGCGGGCGGCGGCGTGTTCCGTGGCTTCTGGATGGGCCGACGCATCCTCGAGGCCTACACGGAGTCGAGGCACCGTGGCGAGACGCGGATCTGCTTCCTGAAGATCACGCTGGATCCAGTGTTCCGCACGTACATGGTCGGCTACGGCATCTGGGAGCTCCGATCGCGCATGGAGTCCGGGGCCGCGAAGGTCGTGATTCCCCTGATGTCTCCGCGCTGACCGTCGCCCGGCGAGGTCAGTGTCCTTCGGCGTCCTCCGCATCCATCGTGTGTCCCGGCGCGGCGGTCGGCCGCCCAGTGGGTGTCGGCGCGATGGTCGGTACGGCATTCGGCGCGGCGCCGGCGTCCACGGTGAGCATGCCCTTCATCCCGCTCTCGTAATGCCCAACGACGAAGCAGGCGAATTCGAACTGACCTACCTCAGGCGGCACCACAAGCGTGACGTTCGCCGCGCCACGTGGAGCCAGGCGCAGCCCCTCGCCGACGTGACCAC
>JANNUM010000521.1:0-2768 GCA_031395235.1 Chloroflexota bacterium | reverse complement strand
GAACGAAGTGGCCTATCACCGGATGAGCGGAACGCGGCCACGGCGGAGCTCGTCGCGGACGGCCGCGCCGTTGCCCTCGGCGACGCACTGCTGTCACGAGACGCGTTCGAGGCGCTCGCGACGCACGTCGAGCGCATCTGCGCGCAGGCGCACCGGAAGACGCCGCTGCGCGCGGGCGCACCGCGCGAGGAGGCGCGCTCGGCGTTAGGCCTTCCCGCTAAGCGTTTCAACCCGCTCATAGACCGGCTCGTCGCGGACCAGCGCCTCGCGGAGCGGGGAAGCGCTCTCGCGCTGCCGTCGCACCGGCCGCGTCTCTCCGAGGACCAGGAGCGCCGCTGGATGAGCGCGCGCGCCGCGCTCGCGAAAGACCCGCTGCAGCCGCCGAGCCCCTCGCAGCTGGAAGCCGAGCACGGCGTCGACCGCGAGCTGGTGGCCGCGCTCGCCGAGCGCGGCGATGTCGTCCGCATCGGCACCGAGGCCGTGTTCCTCCCCGAGGCCGTGACGCGTTTCGCGCGCATCGTCGTGGACGAGCTCGCGGCCAGCGGATCGATCACGGTCGCTCGCGCGCGTGATCTCTCCGGCTCCAGCCGCAAACACGTCCTTCCGCTCTTACAATTCCTCGACGATCGCGGCCTGACGCGTCGCTACGGCGACGATCGCATCCTCGTGCTCACACCGGACACGGCTCGCGAACGCATCGGGTCATTCACGCACCAAGGGGAGGACGGTCAATGAAGTTCCGTGCGGTCCGCGCGTCGGCGCTCGCTGGGGTCGACGCGATCATCGTCCCGCTGGGCAGCGATGGCAGCGCGCCCCCCGGGCTCCCGCGCTCGGTGAAGACCGTCGTGGACCGGATCGCGAAGGGCCAGACCGGCGCGGGACGGCCCTACGGCGTGACGGCGCACCACGGCGAGCCGCTCATCATCGTCGTCGGCGCGGGACGCGCGGCGGACTATGACGCGGAGCGCGCGCGCAACATCGCCGCCGCCGGCGTGAAGGCGCTCTGGCGCTCGAACGTGCGGAAGCTCGCGCTCTTCATCGCGCCCGACGGACTCGGTGAGGAGCGTGCGGTGCAGGCCGCCGTCGAGGGCGTCGTGTATGCGATGTGGCGGCCCGAGGCGTACCGGACGCGCGAAGAGGATCGGCGACTCCCACCGCTCGACAGTGTGTTGATCGTGACCGAGAAGCCCGCGGCGAAGGCCATCGAGCGCGGCCAGGCTGTCGGCGACGCGGTGAATCTCCAGCGCCGCCTCGCGAACGAGCCCGCGAACAAGATGACGCCGACGATCCTCGCGAACGAAGCGCGCGCCGCCGCGAAAGAGGCGGACGTCCAGTGCGAGATTCTCGACGCCGACCGTTGCCGCGCTCTCGGCATGGGCAGCTATCTGTCCGTCGCGCAGGGCAGCCACGAGCCGCCGCGCTTCATCGTCATGCGCTATCACGGCCGGCGCGGCAAGAGCAATGGTGCGGGCAGCAAGGTGCGGAGCTACGACGTCGCCTTCGTAGGGAAGGGGATCACCTTCGACTCGGGCGGGATCTCGATCAAGCCCGCGGACAACATGCACCAGATGAAGGCGGACATGACCGGAGCCGCCAGCGTCATCGCCGCCCTCGCGGCGATCGGCCGCCTCAAGCCGAACGTGAACGTGCTCGGTGTCGCGCCCTGCACTGAGAATCTCCCCGGCGGTGGCGCGACCAAGCCCGGCGACGTCTTCACCAGCATGAGCGGCAAGACCGTCGAGGTGATCAACACCGACGCGGAGGGCCGCCTCGTGCTCATCGACGGCATCACGTACGCGCAGCGAGAGGGAGCCAGGCGAGTCGTCGACATCGCGACCCTGACGGGCGCGGTCAGCGTCGCGCTCGGGCCGTACTTCACCGGACTGTTCGGCAAGCCCGACGCCTTCGTCGAGACCGTGCGCGGCGTGGCCGCTGCGGCGGGGGATCGGGTGTGGCCGATGCCGCTGACGGACGAATACAAGGACGAGATCAAAGGCGAGGTCGCCGACATCCGCAACAGCGCCGGCCGCGAGGGCGGAGCGATCAAGGCCGCCGCCTTTCTGTGGGCGGTCGTCGAGGGCGGTACCGAGTGGGCGCATCTGGACATCGCCAGCGTCGACTGGTCCGACAAGGACCGCGCGTACTCGCCGCGCGGTCCGCAGGGCCCCGCGGTGCGCACGCTCGTCGCCTTGGCCGAGAGCCTCGCGCTAGAATAGAACAAATGAGCGAAGTGCTCCCACGCTGCATATCGCAGGGGGGGAACCCCCTGCAACCCCCCTGACCGAGCAGCTTGCCTTCGGGCTGGGGGAGCCTAAGCCCAACATCCTCGGCGGTCTCACCGGCGAGCAGCGTCGCGCGGTGGAGCACGGCGCCGGGCCGCTCCTCATCGTCGCCGGCGCCGGAACGGGCAAGACCCACGTGCTCACCGCGCGGGTCGTTCACCTCATCGCATCCGGCGCCGCCAAGCCACATCAGATCCTCGCGGTCACATTCACCGAGAAGGCGGCGGCCGGGATGCAGGAGCGCGTCGATATCAACACGCCGCTCGGACTCAACGACGCGGCGATCAAGACGTTCCACGGCTTCGGCGATGAGGTCTTCCGTGAGTTCGCGCTCGAGCTCGGTCGTTCCGGCGAGCTCCGCGTTCTCTCCAGAGCCGAGCAGGTGATCTTCGTGCGCGAGCATCTCTACGACCTCCCGCTCCGGCGTTACCGCCCCGCCGGTGATCCGATCGAGTACGTCCGCGCGCTCCTCGATCTCTTCGCTCG
>JANNUM010000498.1:0-6940 GCA_031395235.1 Chloroflexota bacterium | reverse complement strand
GTCGCAGGTGGGCGACGTGTCGCACCTGCCGATGACGGTGAAGATCCTGCTGGAAGGCGTGCTTCGGGCGGCCGCGAACGGCGACGCGACCCAGCGCGACGCGATCGCGATCGCCCGAAGCACGCCCTCCAGCAGGATCTTCACCGTCATCGGCAGGTGCGACACGTCGCCCACCTGCGACAGCGGGAAGTACCGGAGCTGCGTGTCGGGCAGAGCGGCGCTCTTGAGCTCGGTCATGACAGTAGATCTTTCACCAGGTCGCGTTCCCTCTCGAGCTCCGCGATGGTCGCGGCGAGCTTCTCTGTCGCGAATCGGTCGAGCTTCACGTCACGCACGATCTCGTATCCGCCGTCGCCCTTCGACTGGAGCGGGAACGACGACACCAGGCCTTTCGGCACGCCGTAGCTTCCATCGGAGACCACCGCCGCGCTGAACCAGTCGTCCCGCGGCGTGGCGATGACGAGGCTGCGTACGTGATCGACGAGCCCCTGCGCCGCCGAGAACGCGCTCGACGCGCCACGAGCGGCGATGACCGCGGCGCCGCGCTGCTGCACTGCCGGGATGAAGTCCTTCTCCAGCCAGGCGCGGTCGACCGCCTCCGTCGCGGTCTTCCCGTTCACGGTCGCGTTCGTGAAGTCGGGATAGAGCGTCGCGCTGTGGTTTCCCCAGATCGCGAGCTTCTTCACATCCTTCACCCGCACGCCGGCCTTGTTCGCGAGGAGCGAGCGGGCGCGGTTCTGATCGAGTCGGGTCATCGCGCTCCAGCGGTCGTCGGGGACGCTCTTCGCGCTGGCGCGAGCGATGAGGCAGTTCGTGTTGCAGGGGTTCCCGACCACGACGACGCGGACGCCCTGCGCGGCGTGCTTCGCGATGGCCCCGCCTTCGTCGACGAAGATCGGCCCATTCTTTCGGATGAGGTCGCCGCGCTCCATGCCCGGGCCGCGCGGAACGCTTCCGACGAGCAGCACCCAATCCGCGTCCCCGTGGGTCTCTGCGCGGTCGGAGCTCGCGCTGACTCGGGACAGCAACGGGTATGCGCCGTCCTCGAGCTCCATCACGACGCCCTTGGCCTTGTCGATCATCTGCGGGATGTCCGCGAGCCGCAGGTCGACGTCCGTGTCCGGCCCGAACATCTCGCCTGCCGCGATGCGCGGCAGGAGCGCGTACGCGACCTGCCCGGTCGCGCCCGTGACGACGACCGTTACCTGCTTCACCGCTTCGGGTTTGCCTTCCCGTCCGGGAACTCGTCGACGCCGCCGTACACGGCCTCGATCTCGATCTCGACCAGGATCCTCTCGTCGATGAAGTCGACCTTCACGATCGTCATCGCCGGCCGGACGTCGCGGAACACCTCTCCGTGAACGACAGCGACGTTCTGGATGTCCTCGGCCTTCCGCACGTAGACCCGCGTCATGATCACGTCGGCGAGCGTGCAGCCCAGATCCTGGAGCGAAGTCTTCACCGTCTCGATGGCGGCGCGCATCTGCTCGACGACGTCGTCCGACACGACGTTGCCATCGGCGCCGATGCCCGCGGTCCCAGCGACGCGGACCTTGTTGCCGACCCGGATCGCACGCGAGAAGCCGAACTGGAACTCGCCACGGCTCCCGGTCGTGTACAGGTGGCGCTTGGGGTTTCTCGGATCGACGGTCGACATCAGTTCCGCATCCTCCTTATCACCGCGTCGGCGAACTCCCTCGTTCCCACCGCCGTCGGGTCGTCGCGATTCGCTTTAAGGTCGTACGTCACATCTTTGCCCTCGGCGACCACTGCCGCGATGGCGCGCTCGAGCTTGTCGGCGGCGTCGCGTTCGGAGATGTGCTTCAGCATGAGGACGCCCGCGAGCATGAGCGCCATGGGGTTGACCTTGTTCTGACCGGCGTACTTCGGCGCGGAGCCGTGAATAGCTTCGAAGACCGCGATACCGCCCTCGCCGATGTTCGCGCCGGGCGCGACGCCCAGCCCGCCGGCGAGCCCGGCCACGAGGTCGCTCACGATGTCACCGTAGAGGTTCGGCAGCACGAGGACGTCGTAGAGGTCCGGCTTCTGGACGAGCTGCATGCACATGTTGTCCACGATGCGATCCTCGAACTCGATGCTCGGGTACTGCTGCGCCACCTCGCGCGCGATGCGCAGGAACAGGCCGTCGGCGAACTTCATGATGTTCGCTTTGTGCACGGCGGTGACCTTCCTGCGGCCGTTCGCTACCGCGTAGTCGAACGCGAACTTCACGATGCGCGTCGACCCCATGACGCTGATGTACTTGATCGCGATCGCTGCGTCCTCGCGGATCTTCGTATGCGCCGCCTTCTCGATGACGGCGCGGACCTCGGCGAGCTCGGGCGTGCCGATGTCGAACTCGATCCCGGCGTAGAGGTCCTCGATATTCTCGCGGACGACGACGAGATCGATGCTGCCCATCGGCGCCTGCACGCCGGGATAGGTCTTCGCCGGACGCAGGTTGGCGTACAGGTCGAATTCCCTGCGCAGGGCGACGTTGACGGAGCGCATCCCGGTGCCGAGCTCGGTCGTAAGGGGGCCCTTGAGGCCGACCTTGTTGCGCCGGATCGAATCGAGGGCGCTCTTAGGGAACGGATCGCCGAGCTTGTGGAGCGCGGGCAAGCCGATGTCGTGAATGTCCCACTGGATCGCCACGCCGGTCGCTTCGATGGCGCGGCGGGTGGCGTCGACGATCTCGGGACCCGTGCCGTCGCCTGGGATAAGGGTGATGCGGTGCGTCAGAGCGGTCTCCCCTTCGCTTGCGGGCTCGTCCGGCATCGTACGGCGGCTGACAGCCATAGAATAGCCTTGTCGTTGATGTAGTCCCATAGAGCGCTTCTATACTTTGAGCATGGAGCTCGGCCAGATCGCGGCCTTTGTCGAGGCGCAGCGGCGGGGAAGCATCACACGTGCCGCGGCGGCGCTGGAGCTCACGCAGCCCACGCTGACAGCGCGCCTGCGTGGTCTCGAGCAGGAGCTGGGCACGCAGCTGCTCGTTCGCGGCCGGCGTGGCGTGAGCCTGACCCCTGCGGGGCGCCGATTCCTGCCCCGGGCCCAAGCGGCGCTCGAGGCGGTGCGGCGTGGCGTGGCCGAAACGAAGGCCGCCCGCGAAGGACGCGGCGGCGTGCTCGCCCTCGGACTCGCTACCGATCTCGCGCTGTACATCGCGCCGATCGCGCTCGCGCGTTTCGCGCGCGCGCATCCCGACGTCGAGATCAGCGTTCGCAGCGGCCGGTCCCACGCGGTCGCGGAGGCGCTTCGCGCCGACGAGATCGAGATCGCGCTGGTGAGCCAGCTCGTCGCATTGCCCGAGCTGGCGTCGCGTCCCCTGTTCGAGGAGCAGGTGCCCGTTGTCGTCGGACGCGCTCATGCCTTCGCGGCTCGCGGCCGTGTCGGCATCGAGGATCTCGCGCGCTCCGGGCTCGTCATGCGCGATCCGACCGCGTATCTCCACGCGATCACGATCGCCTACTTCGCCGACGCCGGCACCGCGCCGCGCATCCTGATGGAGCTCAACAACACGGAAGCGTGCAAGCGCGTCGTTGTTGCCGGGCTCGGCGCGGCGCTCCTGCCGCAGATGGCCATCCACGAGGAGCTGCGCCGCGGCGACCTCGTCGCGCTGCGGGTCGAGGGACATCCAGCACCCAAGCGCACGATCCATCTCATGACGCGCGCGGGCGCGGAGGTCTCGTCGACCGCGAACGCGCTCCTGCGGGTCTTGCCGCGGCCCTCATGATGCGGTTGTGAGCGTCGACCAGCGGCCTCTGCCGGCGGTCCAACGCGCGTACTTCTACGTCGTGCTGCTCGTGGCGGTGCACATGATCGTCCTCGGCGTCGCCAATCTCCTGCGCGTGGGTGCCGAGATCGCGCTCGGCGCGCCGAGCGGCGGCTTCACCGGACTGCCGTTCGTATTCGCGGAGTTCAATCGCCCGCGCGAGCAGTACCGCGAGCAGGCCAGCCTGGCGATCGCGCTGCTGCTCGTCGGCGTGCCCGCGTGGTACCTCCACTACCGCGCCGCTGACGCCGCGGCCCGGCGCTCGTTGCAGGAGCGCGGCACGGCGCTGCGCAGCGCGTATCTGCAGATCGTCGTGCTCGTCACCGCGCTGCTCGTTTTTGGCTACGGCCAGCGTGTCCTGCGCCTGGTCCTCCAGGCCGTGTTCGTCGGCGAAACCAACTTCTTCCCTCTGGAGCCGAGCTGGGAGGCGCGCGCCGCTGGCGCACTTGCGATGGCGATCGCCGCGGCGGGCGCGCTGGTCTTTCATCTCCGCGTCGCCGCGGCCGACCGCGCGAGCGGCGCGCTCTCGGGACGCGCCGCGGAGCTCGGCCACATCGTTCGCTACGCGCTCGCCGTGATCGGTCTCTTCTTCTTCGCGTTCTCGCTCGCGACGACGCTCGCAGGCATGTGGGAGCGGCTTCTCTTCCCGTTCGCGGAGCCGAGCTTCCCGCCTGGCGTGACACCACGGCCGCAGCCCACCCGCGGGGCGTCGCTGCTCTTCGATCTGGCAAATGCTCTTCCCGGCATCGTGTCGGGCCTCGCGCTCTGGCTCGCCGCGTGGCTCCCCGCGCAGCGCGCCGCACTCCGCGCGGGGGCCGTCGAGCGGACGTCGATCGCGCGCAGGCTCGCGGTGTACTTCGTCATCGCGGTCTCCGCACTTGTTGTTCTCTTCGGACTCACCGCGGCGATCGCTTCCGTCCTCGCACGCGCGCTCGGCGAGCGCATCGCCGACGCGGATCTGGGACGGCAGCTCGGATCGCCCATCCTCTTCGCGGCGGTCTTCGCCGTCGTGTGGTGGTATCACCGCCGCGTCGTCGAAGGCGAGGCTAGCCGCGAGACCGAGGCGGGACGCGCTGCGGGCATCCGCCGCGCTTACTACTACCTAGTCGCGGCGATCGGGCTAGCGATGGCCGCGATCGGCGTCGCGGGGGCGATCGGCGCCGTCGGCAGCGGTTGGCTACGGCTTATGGATCACGATGCGCGCGAAACGGCGACGTGGATCGCCCTGGTCCTCGTGGGCGGTCCGGCGTGGGCCTTCCACTGGCGCACTTCGCAGCGGCGCTTCGACGACGATGAGCGGCGCTCGCTGCAGCGGCGCGTATATCTCTATCTCGCGATCTTTGGCAGCGTCGGCTCGGTGCTCGTCTTCGGGTCCGCGCTCCTCTTCAACCTCCTGAAGGCGCTGCTCGCGTTCTCGTTCGACGTCGGCGTCGTGCATGACATGTGGCACTTCGCGGTGGACAGCGCCGTCGGCGCGGTCGCGCTCGTGTGGCATTTCCGTCTCGTGCGCGCCGACCGCGCCGCGCTTGCCGCCGCGGGTCTCGAGGAGACGTACCACGTGACGCTCCTCGTAAAAGCGGCGGACCGCGCCGCGGCGCAGGCTCGCGTGGCCGCGGCGCTACAGGGTCAGCCGGACATCACCGTCCGCGGCTGATCGCTAGCGGTCCGCGTCCCTCGCGGGATCCTTCGTGGGCAGCGCGTCATATGCCCACGTCGAGCGCTTCCAGTCCGGCACGGGTGTCTGGCAGTCGGCCTTCGGCACGAGGCGATTCGTCAGCTCGTCGCTTTCAGCGCGGCTAGGAGCAGGCGGCGCTGCAGCCGCAGAGCCTCCGGCACCGTCCCGCCGATCTTCTCGAACCAGTCGGCGTGCGCCTCCAGCTCCTTGGTCCACTCCTCCGGATCCACGCGCAGCGCGGCCGCCGTCGCTTCGGGGCTCGCGTCGATGCCGCGAAGGTCCAGATCGCCGAGGCGCGGCGTGTAGCCGATCGGCGTCTCCATCGCGCCGCCGCGGCCCACGCAGCGGTCGATGATCCACTTCAGGACGCGCATGTTCTGGCCGTAGCCCGGCCAGAGGTACCGCCCGTCGTCACCCTTCCGGAACCAATTCACCAGGAAGATCTTCGGGGGGTGCGACATGCGCCCAAACATGGAGAGCCAGTGCGCGAAGTACGCGCCCGCGTCGTAGCCGATGAATGCGAGCATGGCCATCGGGTCGCGACGGATACGTCCGACGGCGCCGGTGATCGCGGCGGTCGTCTCCGCTCCAGCGGTCGCACCCAGATAGACGCCGTGTGTCCAATTGAAGGACTCGACGGCCAGCGGCACGGTCGTCGAGCGGCGGCCGCCGAAGAGGATCGCCGAGATCGGGACGCCGCGCGGGTCCTTCGCGTAGCGCGAGAGCGCCGTGTTGTTCTCCATCGGTGCGGTGAAGCGGCTGTTCGGATGCGCGGCGGGCTCTTTCGAGCCGCGCTTCCACGGCCGCCCGCGCCAGTCGACGAGGTCCGTCTCCGGTCCGTCCATGCCCTCCCACCAGACGTCCTTGTCCGGCGTGAGCGCGACGTTGGTGAAGATGCAGTCGTGCTCGAGCATCCGCATCGCGTTCGGATTGGTGAGCTGATTGGTCCCCGGCGCGACGCCGAAGAACCCGAACTCCGGGTTGACCGCGTAAAGGCGGCCGTCATCGCCGACACGCATCCACGCGATGTCGTCGCCGATCGTCCGGAGCTTCCAGCCCTGGAACTCGGGCGGCGGCACGAGCATCGCGAGGTTGGTCTTGCCGGACGCGCTCGGGAACGCGCCGGCGATGAAATGCGTCTCGCCCTCGGGACTTTCGGCCTCGAGCAGCATCATGTGCTCCGCGAGCCAACCCTCGTGCTTGGCGCGATAGCTCGCGATGCGTAGCGCAAGGCACTTCTTGCCGAGCAGCGCGTTGCCGCCGTAGCCGGAACCATACGACCAGATCTCGCGCGTCTCGGGGTAATGCACGATGTATTTGGTGTCGTTACACGGCCACTTGACACTCTTTTCACCAGCAGCCAACGGCGCGCCTACGGTGTGGATGCAGGGCACGAAGTGGCCGACGGTGACAAGCACGTCGAGCACCTTGCGGCCCATGCGGGTCATGATCTGCATGTTGACGGCGACATACGCGCTGTCGGAGAGCTC
>JANNUM010000493.1:0-2145 GCA_031395235.1 Chloroflexota bacterium | reverse complement strand
GACGGTGGACCCGGCGACGCTCGCCGCTCTGCGCGAGCGCATCGATCGCATGGCGGTGTTCCTTTGACCTACCAGCTCTCCGCAGCGAGGTCGCGCGTCTAGAGGGCGAGTCCTCAGCGCCCGACCTCTGGAACGATCGCCCGCGCGCGCAACAGGTCATGAAGCGTCTCGGCCTCGTCCGCGCGCGCATCGAACGCTGGGACTCCTTCCGCCAGCGTGCGGCGGACCTCGCCGAGCTCGCGTCAATGGCCGAGGACCCCGCGCTCAGCGCCGATCTCGAGCGCGAGACCGCGCAGCTCATAGCCGAGGTCGACAAAGCCAGTCTTGAGGCGCAGCTTGGGGGTCCCTATGACGAGCGCGACGCCGTTCTGGCGATCTCCGCGGGCGTTGGCGGAACGGACGCCGCAGACTGGGCGCAGATGCTCGTGCGCATGTACGTGCGCTGGGCCGAGCGGCACCACTTCAAAGCCGACATCGTCGAGACGACACCCGGCGACGAGGCGGGCATTCGCAGCGCGACGCTCACGGTCGAGGGTCCGTACGCGTACGGCTATCTCAAGACCGAGCGCGGCACGCACCGCCTGGTGCGGATCTCGCCCTTCGATTTCCAAAAGCGCCGGCAGACCTCGTTCGCTCTCGTCGATCCGACACCGCAGGTCGAGAGCGACGCCGAGATCGAGATCCGGCCCGAGGACCTCCGGATCGACACGTACCGCGCGACCGGCGCCGGCGGTCAGAACGTCAACAAGACGGAGACCGCGGTGCGCATCACGCATCTACCCAGCGGCATCGTCGTTGCGTGCCAGAACGAGCGCTCGCAGCTTCAGAACCGTGAGACCGCGATGCGCATCCTGAAGGCACGGCTGCTGGAAAAACGCGTCCTCGAGCAGGAGGCCGAGCAGGCGCGCGAGCGTGGTGAGATGCGCTCGGCGGACTGGGGCAGCCAGATCCGCTCGTACGTTCTCCACCCCTACACACTGGTGAAGGACCATCGGACCGGCGTCGAGGTCGGCGACCCGACGCGCGTCCTCGACGGCGATATCGACGTATTCATTGAGGCTGCGCTGTCAAAGCCAGCCGGTGGCACACCGACTGCTCAGTAGACAGCCTGTAACGCCATGTGCGCCAGGGAGCGCACCCGCGTGGAGGTTGTTTGATGGTCAACGCGAAAGATCTGCGTGACATGTTCGAAGAGATCCGCGGCGAAGCGGGCAAGCGGGCGTCTGCTTTCGTGAGTGAAGCCAAGATTCCCGACATGAGCAGGATGCCGGAGCTTCGTCGGCGCGACGACACGCCGGGGATCGTCTGGCTGGGTCTGGGCCTGGTGCTCGGCGCACTCGTCGGCATGGCGATCGCGCTCATCGCGGCGCCGTATCCCGGCCAGGAGACTCGCAAGCGCCTCGGTCAGCAGGTCGACAAGATGAAGCGCCAGGGCGAGGACCAGATCGAGCACATCCGCCCGGCGAAGAACGTTGGGAACGGTGGCACGCCGGCATACACGACGCCGACGACCGCACACGAGCGCAGCTAGCCCGATCTCGCGACCTGTCGTGCTGACGGCTAGGGCCGCATCGCCTTCGCGAGCTCGATGAGCCGCTCGCGCGTATTCAGCGCGGGCTCGTCGAGCACGCGCTCGAAGAGCTCGTTCAGGATGCGGCCGACCGCCGGCCCCGGCGGAATGCCGAGCTCGCGCATGATGTCGTTGCCGTCGAGCTTCAGATCGCGCAGTGAGAACGCGTTCGCCGCGGCGATCTCCTTCTCCACGCGCTGCCAGAGAGCCTCGAGCGCGTACATGCGCGGCGACCGCGCACCGCTGCCGATGTTGTCCGCGCGTCGCAGCGCGAACAGCGCCGGGATGTAGTCCAGTCCGATCTTCCGGATGAAGCGGCGGACGGCCGAGTCCGTCCAGTGGGTCTCGTACCAGAACATGTGATTGCGGATGAGGTGCGCGACCTCGACTACCGTTTCTTTGTCGAACTTCCAGCGCCGCAGGATCTGGCGCGCTTTGAACTCGCCCACGAACTCGTGCTGGTGGAAATGCCCGTCGGCGAACGTCTCCGGCTTGCCGATGTCGTGGAAGAGGCCGGCGAGCCGCAGCACGAGATCGCCTGCCGGCGTCGCGTCGCAGGTCGCGAGCGAATGCTC
>JANNUM010000482.1:0-4853 GCA_031395235.1 Chloroflexota bacterium | reverse complement strand
ATCGCGGCGAAGCAAGGGATCCGACTTCCGACGAAGGACTACTGGGAATTCGTCGACCTTATTACCGTTGGTAAGCAGGAGCGGAAGTCGTTCGAGGACTTCCTCGCGCTGTACCGGTGGACCGAGCTGATCCAGTCGAGCCCACTCGCAGTCGAGGAGTCCGTTTACCAGGTCGTCGGCGGCGCGTACCGGAAGGCGAACATCACCACGCTCGAACTCAGGTACAACCCGATGAAGCGGAACCGCGGAGGCGAGCAGGACCTCGACCACATCATCATGGCGTCGATCCGCGGTCTCGACCGCGCGCGCCTCGAGTACCCGGTGCGCGCGGGCCTCATCTTCTGCCTCGATCGCAGCTTCACGTACGCGTTGAACGAGATCCTCGTCGAGAAGGCCATCGCGTACCAGCGCCGCGGCGTCGTCGGCATCGACATCGCCGGACCGATGCACGCCGACTTCCGGTACCGCGACTATGCGGCCCTGTTCAAGAAGGCGCGCCGCGCCGGGCTCGGCCTGACCGTGCACGCGGGGGAGGATGAGGACTGGCACTCGGTGGACGAGGTCCTCCAGCACCTCGAGCCCGAGCGCATCGGACACGGCATCCACGCCGCGGAGAACGGCGCGCTGTGCAAGCGGCTCGCGGAGCGCGGCGTTCTGCTCGAGATCTGCCCGAGCTCCAACTTGCACACTCAGGTTGTGAAGGACGCGGAAGAGCTTGGCCGCTACATCGCGACCTTCAAGAAGCACAAGGTGCGTTTCAGCTTCAACACCGACGGCCCCGAGATGCTCCAGACGACGCTGCGCGACGAGTTGCGCTTCGCGGTCAAGAGCGAGTGGGTCTCCAAAGAAGAGCTCGCGCAGTGCGGCGAGTGGGCACAGCAGGCCTCGTTCGTGCAACGCGTCGGGGTGGCATGACGCGCGGACAGGCGGCGACCCTTCGCTTCGTCCTCATCTGCGCCGCGTGGGCGGTCGGCCAAACGCTGGCGTGGGGCCTCGCGCTCGGGACGATCGGGGTGGTCATCCCGGCCGCGCTGGCCCTCGGAGTTCTGGTGGTGACGGAGGATCTCGGTCGCCCGCGCGCGGCGGGCGGCGACCTCAAGTACTGGCGAGGGCGGCGCGTGGACGACGACGAGCGCCGCGGGCGCTGGAACTAGCGGGCCGTGGCTGCTGCGCCCGCACGTTCGGCGCTGGTACGACGACGTCCCCGCGGAGACGTATCCGGACGACACGATCACGGACTACCGACGGGCGATCCGTCGCGCCGACCCGACGGACCTGTATGTCATCAGTCTGGACGGCCGTTCGATCGGCACGATCCAGAGCTATCGCATCGACGACCATCCTGGCTACGCGGCCCAGGTCGCGCTCAGCCGGGCAGCGATCGGCATCGACCTCTTCATCGGAGAATCCGAGCTCATAGGTCACGGCCACGGCCCGGCGCTCATCCGGGTATTCCTGCGAGACGTCGCGTTCCCGCGCTATGGCGTGGATCTGTGCGTCATCGGCCCCACGCGCAGCAACGCCGCCGCGATCCGCGCTTATGAGAAGGCCGGCTTCCGTTTCCTGAAGACGTATTTCGAGCCCGACTCACGCGAGCCGGAGCACTACCTCATGGAGCTCAGCCGCGCGGAGTTGGATGCAGCACAGCTGTAGTCAAATCGCGATGCAGCGCTACGTCGGTTCTGGGATGATGCGGATCACGTGGAGGTGACAGGCATGGGTCTGCTGGAAGGAAAGCGCGCGCTCATCGTGGGCGTTGGAAACCAGCGGAGCATCGCGTGGGGGATCGCGACGTGCTTTCAGCGCGAGGGCGCGCGTCTCGCCTTCACATACCTCAACGACCGCTTCAAGGACAACGTCGTCAAGCTCGTAGACACGCTCCCAGATCACGAGTCGATGCCGGTGCTCCTCTGTGACGCGGCCAAGCCGGATGACGTGGCCGAGCTGATCTCGGAGGTCGATCGTCGCTGGGACGGGCTTGACATCCTCGTGCACTCGATCGCGTTCGCGCCGGTCGACGATCTGAAGGGCCGCTTCCACGAGATCTCACGCGACGGTGTATTGACGGCGGTCGAGATCAGTGCGTACACGCTGGTGTCGATGTGCCGCGCGGCGCTGCCGCTATTCACAAAGGCTGGCGGCGGTAGCGTGATGACGCTCACCTACAACGCGGTCGAGCGGGTGGTGCCGAGCTACAACTCCATGGCGATCGCGAAGGCCGCGCTCGAGACGTGCGTGCGCTATCTCGCGGTCGATCTCGGACCGTCGAATGTGCGCGTCAACGCGATCTCCGCGGGACCGCTGAAGACGCTTTCCGCGAGCGCGGTGAAGGGTATCTCGACCGCGCGGGACCTCATGGAGGCCAAATCGCCGCTGCGACGCAACATCACGCAGGAAGAGGTCGGCAACGTCGCAGTCTTCCTCGCAAGCGAGATGTCCCGCAGCGTCACGGGCGACACGATCTACGCCGACAACGGCGTGAACATCGTCGGGGTGACCGACTAGCGCTCAGGGACTCGCAGATCCGGGAGCAAACCGGCGTCGCGCAAGCCGCGCAACGTGGCGAGCTCGGCGCCGATCGTGGTCTCCGCGCCGTGGCCGGGATACACGCGCGTGCCGGCCGGCAGCGACGACGCGATCCGCGACAGGCTCTCGGCCATCGCCGCCGGATCGCTTCCCGGCAGGTCCGTGCGTCCGATGTTGCCCTTGAAGAGCAGGTCACCAGAGAACAGCGTGCCCTCGCGCCTCAGGTAGAAGCAGGTCGATCCCTCGGTGTGGCCCGGCGTGTGGAGCGCGCTCAGCTCGACGTCGTCGAGAAAGCGGAGCTGGCCATCGTCGAAAAGGTCGTCAGCGGTGCATGGCGGCACGTCGAGCTGCGTCGGTGGCCGTTTCGGCCCGAGCCGATATTCGTCGAGACGGTGGATCGCGAGTCGGGCCCGGGTCGCCTCCTTCACCGCGGCGTTCCCGAAGATGTGGTCGGGGTGCCCATGCGTGTTGAGGATCTCGACGAGACGCAGACCCTGCTCGCGGACGGCGCCCGTGACCTGGCGCTCGCCCATCGAGGGATCGATGACGATCGCCTCGTTCCGCGCGTCGACGATCACGTAGCAGCCGTTGTCGTACGGCGGCACGCGCCAGGCGATGATCCGGACCACGCGTGAAACAGTATCGTTCGCTCGATGCCGGACATCTCCGAGGAAAACACCGCTCCGTCCATCGGCGTGACGCAGGGCCGGCCCGCGGTGCTCGGCAAGCGGTGGATGGTCAGCTCCAGCCATTACCTCGCGTCGCAGGCCGGCTCGCAGATGTTCGAGCGGGGCGGGAACGCTATCGACGCAGGAGTCGCGGCGGGCATCGCGTTGAATGTCCTGGAGCGGCACCTGACCGACTTCGGCGGTGTCGCCCCGATCATCCTTTTCCGGCCCGGCATGGAGGGCCCCGAGACGATCGACGGCCTCGGACGCTGGCCAGCAAAGTTCAGCCTTGACGACTACCGGTACCGATACGGCGACGACATGCCCATCGGCATCCCGCGCTCGGTGACACCCGCGGCCGCCGACGCGTGGCTCACGGCACTCGCCCGCCATGGGACGCTCACGCTCGAACAGATCCTCGTACCCAGCATCGAGCTCGCTGAAGGCTTCCCGGTGTATCCGCGGCTCGCGCGCGCGATCGCGATGCTCGAGGAGCGCCTACGGCAGTGGCCCACCAGCGCAGCGGTGTTCCTGCCGGGTGGCCGCGCGCCACGTGCCGGGGAGATCCTCGTCCAGCAGGACCTTGCGTCGCTCTTCCGGCTCCTCGTCCAGATCGAGCGATCTCGCTCGGCGCTCGGTCGCGCCGGTGCGATCATGGCCGCGCGCGACGCGATCTACACCGGCCACGTCGCGGAGCAGATCGCGGGCTCGCAGACCCGGTACGGCGGCATGGTCACGCAGCGGGACCTCGCCGACTACCACGTTTCCATCGCGCCCCCGGTGCACACCACGTATCGCGGCATCGACGTTTACGCTTGCGGTCCGTGGTCGCAGGGGCCGCTCGTGCCGATGACGCTCAACTTGCTCGAGGCATACGACATCGCGTCGATGGGTCCCGGATCCGTCGCGTTCCTGCACACGTACACCGAGTCGTTCAAGCTCGCAGCCGCCGATCGCGAAGGATTCTTCGGCGATCCGGACCAGGTAGACGTTCCGATACGCGGGCTGCTCGACAAGGGGTACGCGCGGGAGCGGCGCGATCTCATCCGCGACGATCGAGCGTGGCGCGAGCTACCGCCGCCCGGCGATCCGTGGCCGTATGAGGGCCGCTCCGGCCCGCCCGGTTACGTCCCACGTGCGGCGAGCGGCGTCGGCGCACCGGACACCTCGTACTGCTGCGCGATGGACGCTGAAGGGAACGCGTTCTCGGCGACGCCGTCCGATCCCGGTCTCGGGTCGCCGCTCGTCGAGGGCATCGGCATCATCGTCAGCACGCGTGGTGCACAGCTGTGGACGACGCCGGGCCACCCGTCCGCGATCGCGCCGCGTAAGCGACCGCGGCTCACTCCGAATCCGGCGCTGCTCATGCAGGATGGCCGCGCGCTCATGCCCTTCGGCTGCCCCGGCGAGGATGCGCAGTGCCAGGCCATGGTGCAGACGGTCTGCAACGTCGTCGACTTCGAGATGAACCTGCAGGCTGCGATCGAGGCGCCTCGCGTCATTTCGCGGTCGTTCCCGTGGACCTTCCACCCGCACGCGTACGAGCCGGGCGTTCTCACGGTCGAGGGACGCATCGCCCGCGAGGTGCGCGATCGCCTCGCATCGCTCGGCCACGTCATCCGCGATCTGCCGGACTTCACGCCCGCGGCCGCGGGGATG
>JANNUM010000472.1:0-5896 GCA_031395235.1 Chloroflexota bacterium | reverse complement strand
CTGGGACATGGCTCCGAACCGAGCAGGTTCCAGCTGTAGCGGCCGTAGTTGAAGCTGCCAGCGTTAGCGCCCTTGATCCAGGAATCCGTGTACTTCTGCCACACGTTCCCCGGTGCGCGCTCCTGCGGCTTGAGCGCGATCCTCCGCGTGCCATCCGGACCCGGACACCCCTCGACCCACCAGTTGTCGGCCTGCGTTGGGACCGTGCCGCGCACGAAGAACTCGGTCATCGAGAAGGGCGAGAGGTTCGAGGGAAGCAGGCCCGAGCCATAACCGCCGAACGCCCCGGGCGCGACGACCACGCTGGCTTGAACGATGTTCGCGGGCCGCTCCCAATCCGCCGCGGGAACGCCGTCGAGCACTTCCTTCATGTAGTCGCGCCACAGCTGGCCGGGGCCCATCGCGCTCGAGAAATCACGCGAGCTCATGGGCTCGTTGTTGCTATTGCCCATCCAGATGCCCGTCACCAGGGTGGGGACGTACCCGACGCTGTATACGTCCTTCAGGCCGTCCGTTGTGCCGGTCTTGAGCGCCGCCGGTCGCCCGATGTTCGTCCAGCTCCCGAAGATGAAGTCCCGCGAGGGCTGGGTGGTGTCCTTGAGGATGTCGTTCATGAGCCACGCGACGCCCTGGTCGAGCACGCGCTTCTGCTCGTAGTCCTTGTGCTCCCAAACGACCTTGCCGCGGGCATCCTCGACCTTAAGGACGTACGTCGGTGTCACGCGCACGCCCATGTTCGCCAGCACGCCGTACGAGCTGACCATGTCGACGAGCTTCACTTCCTTCGAGCCCAGCGTCAGCGATAAGCCCGTTTGGTTCGGGTCGATGTTGGCCGTGATGCCCAGGTCGCGCGCCGTCTGCACCGTGTCCTCGATGCCGCTGTACTGCGATAGGAATTTGACCGCAGGCACGTTGCGCGACTCGCGGATCGCCTGCCGCATCGTGACCGGGCCGTGGTACTGCAGATCGGCGTTCTCCGGGCAGTACCCGCAGTTCAGGGGGCTCATGCGCGCCGGGTCGGCGCGGCCGGTGAAGTCCGTGCGCGCATCGACCACCACCGTTGCGGCCGTCGCGCCCTTCTTGAGCGCGGTGACGTAGTTGAACATCTTGAACGAGGATCCCGGCTGGCGTTCGCCTATGCCCGCGACGTCGTACTGTCCCTGCACGCGCGGGTCGTCGCGGTTGTAGTAGTCGACCGAGCCGACGTACGAGAGGACCTCGCCCGTCCGCGGGTCGATCGAGACCAGCGCCGCGTTCCAGACGTTGCGGTCGTGCAGCACTTCGACCCACTCGCGGACCTGGCGCTCGGCGATCTCCTGCTTCTTCAGGTCGAGCGTCGTCGTGACCTTGAAGCCGCCGCGGGTGACCGCCGACTCGTCGCCGCCCAGGATCTTCGTGAGCTGGTTGCGGACCTGGAAGACGAAGTGCGGCGCCATGATGGTCGTGACCTGCTTGCCAGCCACCTTGATCGTCTCCGCGTCGGCCGAGTCGCGCTGGGACAGGGTGATCGCGCCGAAGTCGACCATCTGGTCGAGCACATATGAGCGGCGCTCCTTGGCGCGTTCGACGTTGCCCGGCTGTGACGGATCCAGCACTGAGGGGGACTGCGGGAGGCCCGCGAGCAGCGCCGACTCCGCGACGGTCAGTGTCGAGAGATCCGCTTTTCGGAAGTACGTCTGCGCCGCGGCCTTGATGCCGTAGGCCTGGTTTCCGTAGTAGATCTGATTGAAGTAGAGCTCGAGGATCTGCTCCTTTGAGTACGTCCGCGTGACCTGGATCGCGAGTATCGCCTCTTTGATCTTGCGCGTGACGCTGAACTCGCCGCC
Organism: Chloroflexota bacterium; assembly: GCA_031395235.1. Lineage (GTDB taxonomy): Bacteria > Chloroflexota > Limnocylindria > P2-11E > P2-11E > CF-39. The sequence continues at coordinate 4,070 of JANNUM010000472.1, read as the reverse complement.
GACGATGCGCTGCTTCACAAGCTGCTGCGTGATGGTCGAGGCGCCTCTCACCACATCTTGATTCAGCAGGTCGTCGCGCACCGCGCGCGCGATACTGAAAATGTCGACGCCGGGGTTGGTCCAGAAGGACTTGTCCTCGGCGGAGATCGTCGCGTCGATGACCAGCTGAGGCACATCGTCGAGGGAGATGACCTCGCGGCGCTCGACCTCGAACTGGTACAGGAGCGTGTTGCCGTCGCGGTCATAGACATTGGTCGTCTGGGCCAGGGGGTCCCGCGCGAGGTCTTCCGGGGACGGCAGGTCGGCGGCGAAAAATGCGAACGCGGTCACCGCGCCGAAACCGGCGAGCGCGATCCCTGCGATGACCAGCGCGAGCACGACCGAGGGCACGACCGCGAGCCTGCCGCGAATGCCGCCCCCACCTCGGCGCCGCAACTGGCGAAACGGTCCGCGCCCGAGGGCGTGGTCGCGTGTCGTCTTACTGCGCGCGATGCCTCAATGCTAAAGCCTCGGCCTGGCCGATATCCTCTCGGCAGTGCCGACGCGCCCAAGCGACGCCGAGCTCGATGAGTTCCTGACCCGTGGAATGGCCGAGGTGATCGTCCGCGAAGACCTCGCCGCCAGCCTGCGTGCCGGGGACCGTCAGCTGCGTATCAAACAGGGTTTCGACCCGACCCACCCGAATCTCCACCTCGGTCACGCCGTACCGCTCCGCAAGCTGCGCAAGCTCGCGCAGTGGGGCCACGAGATCGTGCTGATCGTCGGCGACTGGACGACGCAGATCGGCGATCCGACCGACAAAGACGAGACCCGGCCGACGATGTCCCACGAGAAGGTCATGAAGAACGCCGAGACCTATATCGAGCAGTTCCACCTCATCGTCCCGCGCGAAGGCACGCGGGTGGTCCTCCAGTCCGAGTGGTTCGGGAAGTTCGGTCTGAAGGACGTGATCCAGCTGGCTGCGCGGTTCACGGCGCAGCAGATGCTCGCGCGCGAGGAGTTCCGCAAGCGCCTCGAGAAGAAGACGCCGATCCCGATCAAGGATCTCCTCTATCCGCTACTGCAGGCATACGACTCAGTGGCGATCGAGTCCGACGTCGTGGTCGGCGGGACCGATCAGCTCTTCAACATCCTAGCCGGCCGCGAGCTCCAGGAGCAGGTCGGACAGCGGCCGCAGAACCTCCTCATCAATCACCTCCTGGAAGGCCTCGATGGCGACAAGATGAGCAAGTCGAAGCCGAAGACCGGCATCTGGCTCACCGACCCGCCGAATGAGATCTACGGGAAGGTGATGTCCATCGAGGACAAGCTCATGCCCCATTACTTCGAGTGGGCGACGGAGCTGCCGCGCAAAGAGGTCAATAAGATCCTTGGTGCCATTGGCAACCGCGAGCTCCATCCGAAGGAGGCGAAGGAGAAGCTCGCCTGGCAGATCACGAGCGAGCTGCACTCGACGTCGGCCGCCGATGACGCGAAGGTCGCGTTCGGCAAGCAGTTCAAGGAGGGCGGTCAGCCCGACGAGATCGAGGTCCGCGAGGTGGGAAAGGACGGCCAGGGCGAGATCAACATCGTCGAGCTGCTGCGGGACTCGAAGCTCGCTACCAGCCGCAGCGACGCACTCCGCCTCGTCAAGCAGGGTGGCGTGAGCGTCGATGGGTCCAAGGCGGACCTCGAGACGATGGTGCCGACCACGACCGAGCCCGTGATCAAGGTGGGCAAGCGCCTGTACGCGCGCATTCGCTGGCGCTGAGACCGTGACCGTCGCGCGTCCGATCATCGCCGTGATCCCGTTCGGCGCGCGCGGCACGACGCCGCGCGCAGGCGCGTGGGCGCGTCAGCTCGCGGCCCGTTTGGTCGAGCGCTTCTCTCGCGACGAGGCCGTCGACGTGCGGCCGGTGTTCCTGGTCGCGATGCCCGAGGCCACCAGCGACGCGGGATATCTCGTCTTCGGGTCGTCTCCTGGCGCCGACCTCGCCGCCGAGTACGGCCGGTCGCTCGGCGCGACCTACGCGCTGACGGGCACGTACCGCGACGACGGCGGATCGCGGCGTCTCGAGGCCACGGTCGTCGACGTCGCGTCCGGAACGGTCCGTGCGACGCGGTCCATCGCCATCGATCCCGGCACGCTTGCGACGGCGGAACACGCCCTGGCCCGCTGGCTGGCGCGCGCGGTCGGCGCGACGGGCGGCGCCGACATGGACGCCCCCGCCGCTGCGAACGAGACCGCGTACGCCGCACTGCTCGAGGGCATGGACGAAGAGGTCAGTGCGACACTCCTGCGTCAGAGCGACCCCGCTGGCACGGAAGCTGCGATCGGGCGCGCGCTGGAGCGCTATCTCGTCGCGATCGGCGCCGACAAAGAGTGCGCCGCCGCCGAAGAGCGGGTGCTCGTTCTCGCGGCCGAGTCGCTCGAGCGGGACGACATCAGTCGGCAGGTCCGCGCGCTCGAGGACCTCACCGTGATCAAGCCACGCTCGTGGCGCGCGCACTACATCCTCGGCAAGCTCCGCGCGGAAGCCGGACACGTGAACGAGGCGATCGTCGCCTTTGAGCACGCGCATGCGGTGCGCCCGCTGCCGGACGCCGAGGTCGTGCGGCTGGCGGAGCTCTATGCCAATGCCGGCGCCAGCGCCCCCGCGTTCGCGCATCTGCGCCGCATCGCCCCGACGAGCGAGGCCTACGCCGCCGCGCAGGAGCTCGCTGCGATCATCGCTCTGCAGCGCGGCGATCTCGAGGCCGGGCGTGCGGCATTCGAACGCGCCGTCGGGGCCGGCGCCGCGGGATGGGAGCTCCACGCGTCATACGCGGCGGCCCTACACGCGCACGGTGATAGCGCAGAGGCCATTCCGCGTTACGAAGCAGCCATCGTCGCGCACGGTCCCGCCATCGTCCGGCTGAACCTCGCGCGCGCCGTGTACGAGACCGGGGACACCCAACGCGCGGGGCGCGAGCTCGACGCACTGCTCGAGAGCGAGAAGAGCGGCGAGATCGCGGGACAGGCGCGCCGACTTCGCTTCGGGATCCGCAGCGCCGACCTCGAGCGAGCCCTCGAGACCGCGGGAAAGGGCGCCGTCGAGGGCGACGCCACACGTTTCGCGGAGGCGAGGTCGGCCTTCGAGGCCGCGCTCGCCGCGGAGCCCGACCTGTGGGAGGCGCACTTCGGTCTCGGCCTTCTGGCGCGCCACCTGGGTGATGCCGAGGCCGCTCTCGCCTCATTCGCTCGGGTCCTGGAGCTCTGGCCCGAGCATCCCGACGCCCTGCACGAGCTCGGCGTCGCACTTCTCATGGCGAACGATGTCGAGCAGGCCGTCGGCGCGCTCGAACGCGCGGCCGCGCTGCGGCCAGCCGAGGCCGCGTACCTCGCGGATGCCGGCTTCGCTCAGATGCGCGCGGGAGACCTGGCCGCGGCGCGCGAGAGGCTCGAGTACGCACGCGCGCTCGACGCCGACGATCCCATCACGCGCGCGTACCTCGAGGAGCTGGGTCGCGTGGAGGCCGCGGTAGCGAAGGGCTCGTGACGAAGCGCATCGTCATTGTGGGCGGCGGCTTTGGTGGACTGCATCTCGTCCGCCATCTCGAGAAGCGACTGAGGCGCGGCGAGGCGGATGTCACGCTCATCGACCGCTCCAATTTCTCGCTCTTCACGCCGTTGCTCTATCAGGTCGCGACGGGTGAGCTCCCGCCGCACGCGGTCGCGTACCCGCTACGCGTGCCTCTCGCGAGCGCGGGCTTCCGCTTCCTCCGGACCGAAGTGCAGGCGATCGACGTCGAGAAGAAGACGGTTAGTACCGAGGACGGCGAGATCGCGTACGACCACGTCGTCATCGCGGCAGGCAGCGTGACCAACGATTTCGGCATCCCCGGTGTCAAAGAACACGCGCTCGTCTTGAAGTGGCTCGAGGATGGCCGAGCGGTGCGGCACCGCATCCTCTCGGCGTTCGAGGACGCCGCGCTGCTCGCCGATGCCGGGAAACGGCGCGAGCTGCTCTCGTTCGCGATCGTCGGCGCGGGTCCGGTGGGCGTCGAGCTCGCGGCCTCGATGCGCGACCTCATGGATCACACGCTGCGCG
>JANNUM010000438.1:0-2021 GCA_031395235.1 Chloroflexota bacterium | reverse complement strand
GGCATCTCCTCGACTTCCGCGCTCCACTCGAGGGCGAGCCGCTCTCTCTCGCGCGCACGCGCGCGGGCGACCACGACGCGCCCGTCTACATCTCCTCGATGTCGTTCGGCTCGCAGGGCGAGACCGCCTACCGCGCGTATGCCGAAGCGATGGCCCGGATGGATCTTCTCTGCATCAACGGCGAGGGTGGCGAGCTGCCCGATCTCATCGGGAAGTACCCCCACAACCGCGGCCAGCAGATCGCCTCGGGCCGGTTCGGCGTCTCCGCGCTGCTCGCGAACTCGTCGGATTACCTCGAGATAAAGATCGGCCAGGGCGCGAAGCCCGGCGAAGGCGGACATCTGCCGGCACGCAAGGTCTCGGTGAAGGTCGCGCTCGCGCGCAACGCGCAGCCCGGCGTCGACCTCATCTCGCCGTCGAACAACCACGACATCTACTCGATCGAGGATCTCGCGCAGGTCGTCCACGAGCTGAAGACGGTGAACCCTCGCGCGCGCGTGTCGGTGAAAGTGCCGGTCGTGCCCGACATCGGGATCATCGCCTGCGGCATCGCGAAGTCGGGCGCCGACATCGTCACGCTCTCCGGCTACGACGGCGGCACCGGCGCCGCGCGGCAGCACGCGCTGCGCCGCGCCGGCCTGCCCGCGGAGATCGGGGTCTCCGAGGCGCACCGCGCGCTCATCGCGGCGGGCCTGCGCGACAAGGTCGAGCTCTGGTGCGACGGCGGGATGAAGAGCGCGCTCGACGTTGCGAAGATGATGTGCCTCGGCGCGGATCGCGTCGGGTTCGGGACGCTCGCGATGGTCGCGATCGGCTGCACGATCTGCCGGGGCTGCCAGCTCGACACGTGCCACGTCGGCATCGCGACCCAGATCGTCTCTGCGGTCGAGGCGACGGAGCGCGGCCTCAAGCGCTTCGAGCCACAGGAGTTCGAGCGAGCCGTGACGAATCTGATGCGCTTCTTCGCTGCGCTGCGCGACGAGCTCGCGCGCATCGGCGCGCTCCTCGGCGTTTCAGCGACGGAGGAGCTCGTCGGCCGTACCGACCTCCTCGCGCAGGCGCGCGGTCTCGATCGCATCGATCTCTCGGGCCTCCTCTCTCCTGCGGGTCCGGTACGGCGCGGCGGCCGCGAGCTGCGCGTGCTCGCCGCGCCGGGCGGACCGAATGTGGAGGAGGAGGCTCGCGCCGGCGGCGACGCGCCTCGACCGCGCCTCGGGAGCGAGCATCGTTTCGTCGCGACGGCGACGGCGGGACAGCTCGCGCGCCAGCGGATCGCGGGCGCCGTCGTGACCGAGCTCGCGTCGTCATTCGGACACGGGTCGGTCGCCGGGAATGGCTTCGGCGCCTACTCGACGGACGGCGTGTCGCTGCGCATCGCGGGCGGCGCGCAGGACGGCGCGGCGAAGACCGCGCTTGGCGGCACGTTCGCTGTGCTCAAGGCGCGCAATGCGAGCGGCGCCTGGGTCGACGGCTCGGTGGGGAAGTGCTTTGGCTACGGCGCGCAGCGAGGGCGCTTCTATGTCCAGGGCGGCGCCGACGCGCGTGCGGGCATCCGGCTCTCCGGCGCCGAAGTCCTTTTCGGCGGTGACCTCCGCGGCTTCGCGTTCGAGTACATGACCGGCGGTCGCGCGGTGGTCCTGGGCGATCCCGGTCGCTGGATCTGCTCGGGCATGAGCGGCGGCGTCGTGTTCCTGCGCCACGACCCCGCGCGCGGCCTTGACGAGCGTGGCCTGCGCGACCGCTTCGCGAAGGGTGCGAAGGTCAGTCTGCGGCCACCGTCCTCCGACGAGGACCTTGCCGCGCTGCGCGACCTCGTCGGCAGCTTCGCGACGCTGCTGCACGAGAGCGGGCAGGCCGAGACGGCCATCGCGGCGCGCGCCTTGCTCGACGATCCCGCCGCGCACTTCCGCGTGGTGCGGCCGGGCGCGGACATCATCGTGGACCAGACCATCTCGACGGAATAGCCAGGGGTAGTACGAACGGGGTCAGCCCTCCGTACCGATTCGGCTATGGCGTCGTTG
>JANNUM010000388.1:0-2430 GCA_031395235.1 Chloroflexota bacterium | reverse complement strand
GGCTCACCGACCCCGACCCCGACGAAGCCGGTGAGTGCGGTCTCCGCGCCGCAGATCCCGGGAACGATCGCGTTCGCGCTTCGCGGCGACGTCTACATGCTTCGCGATGGCAAGTACGTCAGCGTCACGTCCGACGCTCGGTCCAACCAGCCGGATCTGTCGGAGGACGGACGCACGCTGCTGTTCGTGCGCGCCGAAGCGATCAACGGCAGGCGCAGCGTCGGTGGCCAGATCACTCCCGCGATCCTCCGCTACACGGACATCGTGAAGAAGGACCCGAGCGGCGGCGCGGAGTTGATCGTGCTGACCGGCCTGCTCATCTCGTCGCCCGCTGGATTCCATTCGGTCGCGTGGTTCAGCGGCCCGGCGCTGTCGCCGGACGCAAAACGCTTCGCCGTCACCACCGACGCGGTGGAAGGGGCATCGGACCTCGAGGTCTTCGACGTGCAGACGGGCAAGCGCGCCTCGTTGCTGTCACAGGGTTCGTTCCTCTCTGACCCGGCGTGGTCGCCCGATGGCAACACCATCGCGGTGACGTCGTACACACAGGGCGAGCCCCGGATCCTGCTCGTGCCATCGGATGGCCGTGCCGCGCTGCCGCTCTCGATCAAGGGCACGACGGGCGAAGCGTATCGGCCGTCCTATTCGCCGGACGGCGTCTGGATCACCTATACGCTCCGACACGACGGCCGCAATGACGTGCACGCCGTCGACGTGAAGACCGGGCAGGACGTCGCGCTCACCAGCGACGGCAAGACCTGGAACAGCGTGTTCTCGCCCGACGGCAAGCAGATCGCGTTCCTGCGCGAGAGCGGCGGGACCATCGATCTTTACATGATGGACGTGTCCGAAGCGCTCACCGGCGGAGCGCCGAAGGCGGCGGTGAAGCTCACGCGCGGCGAGGGTATCGACGGAGACAGCCGACCGGCCTGGGGGCGGTAGCGCCTCTGCTAGGCGAGACGCCTGCGGACCTGGGCCGAAAGGAAGTCCATCACCGCGACCGTGACCACGATGATGAAGATGATCGCGCCGGCCTCGTGGTAATGGAGCAGGTTCATGTGCTGGAAGAGCAGGACACCGATGCCGCCGGCTCCAACGAGTCCGATCACAGGCGCGAGGCGTACGTTCGTGTCGAGGCGATAGATCGTTAGCGAGATGAAGGGGTTGACGATCTGCGGCAGCACCGCGGTCCAGATCACCTGGAAGCGGTTCGCTCCGGTCGCCGTGATCGCCTCGATGGGGCCCGCGTCGATACCCTCGATCGCTTCGGAGTACAGCTTGCCCATGACGCCCACGTTGTGGAACGCGATCGCGAACACGCCCGCGCCATTTCCGATCTGGAAGAGCACCACGCCAACGATGCACACGATGAGAATGTCGATCGACCGGACGACGGTGAACAAAACGCGAACGGCTCCGTAGATCGCGGTGGTCAGGCGATTGCCCGTCATCACGTTGCGCGCGCCAAGGAACGAGAGCGGCAGGGCGACCACGAACGCGAACGCCGTTGCCACGATCGCCATGAATATCGTGATGACCATCAGCCCAAGTCCGGCCTCCCAGAAGCTTCCCCGCGGGCACTGTTCCGGTGGGACCTCGCAGAACGTCACGTCGACCTGAGGGAACAGCACATCCCAGTTCGGCGTCAGGAGCTGCCCGAGGATCTGGGCGACGTAGGGCGGATTCGCGCGGCTCGTATCGATGCCAGTGATCTGCAGTCCGATCCCGAGCACGGCCACTGTCACAGCGACGGCGAGCAGGCGACGCCAGTCGGTCAGCCAATTCCGCTCGAGCTCGGGGGGTACCTGCATGTTTCGCGCGCGGAAGTACTCGGCCATCAGCGATCCGCGGTGAGCTCGGGCGCCTTCACCACAGCCTCCGCCTCGGTCAACAGCTCCGCTTGCGTCTTGCCGACGCCGATCTCCACCTCCACGGCGTCCTCTCCGTAGATCTCCTTGAATCGGCGCTCGTCGATCGCCTGCGGGCTCCCGTCGAACGCGACCTTGCCGCCCTTGAGCGCGATGACGCGGGTCCCGTAGCGACGCGCGAGCGACAGAAAGTGCAGCGAGCAGATGACCGTGATGCCGTCCTTGCGGTTGATCTCCTCGAGGTACTTCATGACCGAGTGGCTCGTCGCTGGGTCGAGGCTCGCCACCGGCTCATCCGCGAGCATGAGGTCGGGTCGCTGCATGAGCGCGCGCGCGATGCCGACGCGCTGCTGCTGACCGCCGGAGAGCGCGTCGGCCCGCGAATACGCCTTCTCGAGGATTCCCACGCGCTGCAGGTTCTGGAACGCCAGATCAATGTCATGACGGTCGGGTCGTCCTGCGATCGTCCGCCACGTTGTGCGGTACCCGAGCCGCCCGGCAAGCACGTTCTGGAACACCGAGGCGCGCTTCACGAGGTTGAACTGCTGGAAGATCATCCCCA
>JANNUM010000385.1:0-5039 GCA_031395235.1 Chloroflexota bacterium | reverse complement strand
GTGTGGTGGACGTGGGATCCGCGGCTCGTGACGACGGCGGTCATGTTCATGATGTACGTCGGCTACCTGCTCCTGCGCTCGCTGTCGACCGATTTCTCGCGACGCGCAACGCGCGCGGCGGTGCTCGGTGTCATCGCGGTCATCGACATCCCCATCGTGCATCTGTCGGTGCTGTGGATGAACTCGCTGCACCAGCTGCCCACGGTCCTGCGCGCCGGCGGCAGCCCGTCCCTCGACGCGGCGATGGGCGTGACGCTCCTGGTGAGCGTCGTCGCCTTCACCTTCGTCTATTTCGCGTTCCTCGCGGAGCGTATGTCGATCGAGCTCGACCGCCAGCGCCGGGTGCTGGAGGCACGGGCGTGATCGAGAACATCGGCTTCATCGTCGCCGCGTACGTCCTGGTGTGGGGCGGCATCGCCTTGTACCTCATCTCGCTCCGCCGGCGCCGTGGCAGTTGAGCCCATGGGAGCGCGCCGCGTCCTGCTGATCGCGGTGCTCGCCGCCGCGGTGCTCATCGGCTTCGTCGCGGTGCAGAACCTCGCGAGCTCGGCGGTCTACTACCTCACGCCGACCGAGGCGCGCGACCGCGGGGTCGCTCCGGGCACGGCCGCGCGACTGGGTGGTCAGGTCGACGCGGGCAGCCTGAAGTACGAGCCGCAGACGCGCGAGCTGCGCTTCGTCCTCTCGGACGGCACCACGCGCATCACCGTCATCGGTGCCGGAGCACCGCCCGCGCTGCTGCGCGAGGGGGCGGGCGCCGTCGTCGAGGGCACGTTTGCGTCGGACGGGACCTTCCGCGCGACGCAGGTCATCGCGAAGCACGACGAGCAATACGCGCCGCCGTCACCGGGCGCGACCCCGAGCCACCGCGCGCCTTGAACCTCAGCTTCGCGGATCTTGGCACCGGCGCGCTGCGCGCGGCGCTGCCGCTCGCGATCTGGGGGATCGGCGCCGCGACCTACGCCGCGGCGAAGCGCGACGGCCGAGCGCTCGCGAGCGCGCGCTGGTCCGCGCTCATCACGTTCCTGCTGGTCGTGCTTGCCGCGCTCGCGATGGTCGGGGCGCTCGTCACCCACGACTTCAGGATCGAGTACGTCGCGCGGAACAATGCGCGCGAGACGCCGCTGTTCTTCACCGTGATCTCACTGTGGGCAGCGCTCGAGGGTTCCATCCTCCTCTGGACCGCGATCCTCGCCGGCGCCACCGCCTACGTCGCGTGGCGCGGCACGCCCGCGCTCCCCCGCCTTGCGACGACCGCCCTCGCGGTGCTGTTCGCGATGGTCACCTTCTTCCTGCTGCTCGTGACCACGCCGGCGGCGGACCCATTCGTGCGGAGCGAGATCGTGCCGCTCAACGGGAACGGCCCGAACCCGCTGCTGCAGAACCATCCGCTCATGGCCCTCCACCCTCCACTCCTCTATTTCGGCTACGTCCTCTTCTCGGTGCCCTTCGCGTACGCGATCGCGTCGCTCATCCTTGGCGAGGGTGGTGACCGCTGGCTCGTCGCGACGCGGAAATACGCGCTCGTGTCGTGGGCGTTGCTCGGCGTCGGCATCGTCGCGGGCGCGTGGTGGTCGTACGCCGTGCTCGGGTGGGGCGGGTACTGGGCCTGGGATCCGGTGGAGAACGCCGCGATCATGCCGTGGCTCGTCGCGACCGCGTATCTCCACTCGGTGATGGTCGAGGAGAAGCGGCGCCTCCTGCGCAGCTGGAACCTGTCCCTGGTCATCGCGACCTTCGCGCTGACGATCTTCGGGACGTTCCTGACACGCAGCGGCGTCGTGAACTCGGTGCACGCCTTCAGCCTGTCCGCCATCGGTCCGCTGCTGCTGGGCTATCTCGTCGCGATCATCGTCCTCTCCGTCGGCCTGCTGTTGTTGCGCCTGCCGATGCTGCGCGACGCGGGCACGGTCGGCGGGCGCCTTTCCCGCGAGGCGATCTTCCTGTTCCAGAACGTCGTCTTCGTCGCCGCGACGCTCACGATCCTCCTCGGCACGCTCTATCCGCTCATCGTCGAGGCGATCAGCGGCGCGCAGCTCTCCATCGGACGGCCCTACTTCGACCGCGTCGAGGTGCCGCTCGCGCTAGCGCTGCTATTCCTGATGGGCATCGGTCCGCAGCTGCCGTGGCACGGCGCGTCGCGCGCCACGCTTGAGCGACAGTTCACCGCGCCCATCGTCGCGGCCGCCGGCGGCGCGCTGCTTGCGGTCGCGGCCGGACTTGGCGGGGCGTTCGCGGTGCTCACGTACGCGCTCGCCGCGTTCGTCGCCGCGACAGTGGTGCAGGAGTTCGCGCGCGGGATCCGTGCGCGGCGCACGCTGCACGGCGAGAACGCCGCGACCGCCTTCGCGAACCTGCTGCGCCGGAACGGCCGCCGCTACGGGGGATACGTCGTGCACCTCGGGATCGTGATCGTCGCGGTCGCGGTCGCGACGAGCCAGTCGAAGACCATCGAGGTCGAGCGCACCGTCAGTGCCGGTGACCGCTTCGAGGTCGCCGGGTACACAGTCGCGTACGGCGGGCTGCGGACCGTGAACGAGCCGCACCGCGAGCTGCTCGTAGCCGATCTCACCATCACCGGCAACGGCGCCGCGGCGCAGCTCGCGCCGGCGGTCGTGTTCTTCCCCAACGCGACTCAGGCGGTGGGCTCGCCGGGCATCGCCGCCGGACTTGGCGACGACGTGTACACGATCCTGGCGGCGTACGACACGACCGCGCATTCGTGGGCGACAATCCGCGTCCTCGTCATCCCGCTCGTCTCGTGGCTCTGGCTTGGCGGCGCGGTCGTCGGCCTCGGCGCGGTGATCGCCGCGCTGCCCCAGCCGAAACGGCGCGAGGTCGCGCGTCCGCTCGCCCAGGCGCCCGCGACGGTGGGCGACTGATGCCGCGCTGGCTGCGTCTCTCCATCGTGCTCGCTATCGCGGCGCTGGTCGTCGTGCTGATGCTGGCGTTCCAGCGCGACCCTCGCGACATCCGCACCGGTACCGTCGGAAAGCCCGCGGCCGCGTTCTCGCTCGATCGACTCGACGGCAACGGTAAGGTCACGCTCGGCGATCACGCCGGCAAGGTCGTCGTTCTGAACTTCTTCGCGTCGTGGTGCATCCCTTGCAAACAGGAGAACCCCGCGCTCGTGCGGGTGTGGGAGCGCTACCGCTCGAGCGATGTCGTGGTCGTCGGGATCCTGTACCAGGACTCGCTCGAGAGCGGCCGCCGTTACGTGCGCGACAACGGCGTGACCTGGCCGACGGCGACGGACGAGGACGGCCGCATCGCCTTCGCCTATGGCGTCTTCGGAATACCCGAGACGTACTTCATAGGACCCGACGGCGTGATCGCCGGGCGACACATCGGGCCCATCGACGAGGCCACGCTCGTCGCGGCGATCGAAAGTCTCAGACCGAAGGCGACGCGGTGACGCGAGAGCGCGCGCTGGTCCTCGTCGCGCTGCTCGCGATCCTCGGCGCGGTCGCGTGGAGCGCACGGCCGCACGACGCGACCGCCTCGGAACGCGTCGACCGCATCACGAGCGAGCTGCGGTGCGTGACGTGTCAGGGTCTTTCCGTCAGGGACTCGTCAGCGGCGAGCGCGCGGCAAATGCGTGACGTCGTCGCGCAGCGGGTCGCCGAGGGCCGGACCGACGACGAGATCCGTGATGAGTTCCGAGCGTCGTACGGGGACTGGGTGCTGCTCGCGCCTTCCGCATCGTCGTGGAACGGTCTGATCTGGCTCGTACCTCTGGTCGCGCTGCTAGCCGGTGTGTCGGTCGCGCTGGCCCGGATCCGTCCGATCGCCGCAAGCTTCGCCACTCCGTCCGCGCGCGAGCTCGCCGCGCTACGAGAACGTGTCGCGCGCGAAGAAGCCCTGGATCTGCCGCAGGCGGATGGCGCGGAGTGAGCTACCTCCTCTTCACCACGCTGTTCCTGGCGGGCCTCGCGTTCGCCGTGCGCCCGCTGCTCGCGCGGCGAGAGATCCCGTGGCCGGTCGAGGCGCCCGACGTTCACGACGACGTGGCTCGCGCGGTCAGCTCGCTGCGCGATCTCGAGTTCGCTCGCGCTGCGGGCACCATCGCACCCGCCGACCACGAGCGGCTCCGGAATCTGCTCGAACGGGGCGCGTTCGTTCGCGAGCGCGAGCAGCAATCGGCTCCGGCGCCGTGGCGAACGCTCGCGCTCGCGTCGCTCCTTGCGGGCATCGCGGTCGTGCTCGTCGTCATCGAGCTACCGCGGGCGGCAGGCGACCGAGCGCCCGGCGCGCCGATCACCGGAACGGCGCCGGTCGCGCCCACGTTGCCCGACCTCGAGGCGCGCGCGAAGACGAGTCCGCGCGACGTGCCGACACTTCTCGCGCTCGCGGACGCCTACGTGAGCGAGGACCGCGTCACCGAAGCGGTCGCGACCTATCAGGCGGTGCTCGCTATCGACAAAGACAGCGTTCCGGCTCTGAACGGGATCGGCTTCATGCTCTTCCGCTCGGGCGAGCTCGCGGGCGCGCGCCTCGCCGCGGACCGCGTGCTGACGCTGCGTCCGCGCGACGCCGACGCCTTGTTCCTGAAGGGGCTGGTCCAGTACCGCAGCGAGGACTGGCGCGGGGCGGTCGACACGTGGGCAGTGTTCCTCGACGTCGGCGAGTTCCATCCGGCGGCGGCGATGGTGCGTCCGCTCTACGAGGAGGCACGGAAGAAAGCAGGCCTGTAGCGATCTGGGCGGCGTACGCGAATTGAACGCGTCTAGCCAGATCCACAATCTGGAGCCTTACCACTAGGCTAACGCCGCCATGACCGGAGAAATCTCCGCCGCTTAATTGGACCGAGGCTCTTGGCCTATTGCACCGACGATTCGTCGGTGCGCATATCGATTCATGGAGTTCTACCCGCAGTACTGGCTGGCCGGAATCCTCGAGGGCGAAGGAACCTTCATGAGCGGGCCTCCGTCCAGTCCGAATTCTCCAATAGCGCGTATCTGCATGACCGATCGCGACATCGTGGCTCGAGCCGCACAGCTGCTGGAGCGCGCAGTCACTCCGGTACGGGCCCGTGAGCC
>JANNUM010000376.1:0-1871 GCA_031395235.1 Chloroflexota bacterium | reverse complement strand
GGACACCCTTCGGCGCGTGCTGCCGTTTCTCGACATACGCGTACGTCGTCTCGTCCGGCGCGACCATCCCGGCTCGCGCGCCGGCCTCGATCGACATGTTGCAGACCGTCATTCGGCCTTCCATCGAGAGCGCGCGGATCGTGGAGCCACGGTACTCGATGACCAAGCCCACACCGCCGCTCACGCCGATGCGCGCGATGATCCCGAGGATCACGTCCTTGGCCCAAACGCCGTGCGGCAGCACGCCTTCGACGGTGATCGCCATCGTGCCGGGACGCTTGGCCCACAGCGTCTGCGTCGCGAGGACGTGCTCGACCTCGCTGGTGCCGATCCCGAACGCGATCGCGCCGAACGCGCCGTGCGTCGAGGTGTGGCTGTCCCCACACACGATGGTCATACCCGGCTCGGTGAGTCCGAGCTGCGGCGAGATCACGTGGACGATCCCCTGCTCCGGCGCGCCGATGGGGAAGAGGCGGACGCCGAACTCGCGCGCGTTGCGCGCCATGGCCTCCATCTGCCTGAGCGAGATGTCGTCGGCGGGGGTCGCCGCGGTCGTTGGGACGTTGTGGTCCATCGTCGCGAGCGTCAGGTCCGGCCGTCGCACGGTGCGCTTCGCAAGGCGAAGCCCCTCGAACGCCTGCGGCGACGTTACCTCATGGACAAGATGGAGATCGATGTACAGCAGGTCAGGCTCGCCCGCGGCGCGCCGCACGACGTGGCGATCCCAGACTTTCTCCGCCAGGGTGCGCATCATCGCCGCGACCATACGCTATGCACCGTGCGTGTCGTATCGCTCGTGCCCGCCGCGACCGAGATCGCCTGCGCGGTCGGCGCGAGGGACGACCTGGTCGCGGTGACGCACGACTGCGACTTTCCTCCCGAGGTCCGAACGCTCCCTCGCGTCACGAGTGCGACGATCCCGCCGGGCGCGACGTCGCGGGAGATCGACACGCTCGTGCGCGATGCGGCGTCGCGCGGTGAGAGCACGTTCCATCTCGATGCCAGCGCACTTCGAGCTGCCGCGCCGGAGGTGATCCTCGGGCAAACGCTGTGCGCCGTCTGCGCGGTGACCCTCGATCAGTTGCCGCGCTCGCTGCCGCTCCAGCCTCGCGTCGTACCGCTCGAAGCCGGCTCGCTCGGGGGAATGTACGACGACGTGGCTCGCGTTGGTGACGCCCTCGATCGCGGGGCGCAAGCGCGCCGGCTCATCGCCTCGCTGCGCGCGCGTGTGGACGCCGTGCGCGACGCGGTCGCCGGAAGGGCGCGCCCGCGAGTGGCCTGCATCGAATGGATCGATCCGCCGTTCAACGGTGGCCACTGGGTGCCGGAGCAGGTGCGCCTCGCGGGCGGCAATGACGTGCTCGGCGAGCCGGGCGCGCGCTCCCGCGAGCTCAATTGGGACGACGTGCGCGCGGCGCGGCCGGAGATCGTCTTCGTCATGCCGTGTGGCTGGGACGCGCGCCGCGCGGAGCGCGAAGCGCGCGCGGTCCCTGACCTCGGTGCGCGGATCGTGGCGGTCGACGGCAACGCCTATTTCAGCCGGCCGGGTCCGCGCCTCATCGACGGCGTGGAGCTGCTTGCGTCGCTGCTGCATCCGGGTGTCGTGCTGCCGCCGGTCGGTGCCGCGGCCATCGATGTCCGCGCCCACGCCTAGCTCGCCGGAGAGGTATCGAGCAGCTCTTCGGCCGGAAAGCCCTTGCCGCGGATCAACGCGAGCACCGAGTCGGCGTGCGCGCGGTCGCGCGTGTCGACGATGACATCGAGGCCGACGCGACCGATGCCTGCGTACGGGCCGAGGCGATGGATGCCGATGTGCAGGATGTTGATGCGCTCCGCCGTCAAGATGCCCGTGAGCTCGTGCAGCATCCCCG